>JAYTIA010000068.1:0-6436 GCA_043732145.1 Saprospiraceae bacterium | reverse complement strand
TTCTCGGTTCGGCGAGTGTGGTTTTGCGCGTCAATGAAAATGGTAAAACAAAAATGATTGGGTTTACCGGCGATATCGGACGACCTAACCGCCCGATTTTGCAAGATCCGATGCCGATGGAAAATGTTGATTATTTGATTTGTGAATCTACATACGGCGATAGATTGCACGCTTCTCCGCCAAATGAAGTGGATCAATTTCTTAAAGTCATTACAAAAACGTGCGTAGAAAAACGCGGTAAATTAATTATTCCGGCATTCAGTCTCGGTAGAACGCAAGAATTAATTTATATTCTCGATGAATTGATAGAACAAAAACGTTTGCCGTCAATGCCGGTTTATGTGGACAGCCCTTTAGCGGTTGAAGCAACCGATATTTTTATTAAACATCCGGAATGTTTTGATAAAGAAATGCACGACTTGATGTTGACAGATCCGGATCCGTTTGGTTTCAAAAATTTGACTTACATTCGTGATGTTGAATCATCGAAAAAATTAAACGGCTTGCAAGAACCTTGTATTATTATTTCTGCCAGTGGTATGGCAAATGCCGGTCGCGTTAAACATCATTTAGCAAACAATATTGCTTATCAAAAAAACACGGTTTTAATTGTCGGTTATGCAAGTCCGGATACGCCCGCCGGTATTTTGCGCGATGGTGGAAAGTATTTATGGTTATTCGGTCAAAAAATTCCGGTGAATTGTGATGTGGAAGTGATGGATTCTTTTTCAGCGCACGGCGACTATAAAGAAATGTTGGATTTTGTAGCTAATCAAACAACGTCTGTTAAAACACTTTTTTTAGTGCATGGCGATTACGGTGTGCAACAAATTTGGGCAAAAACTTTAAATGCTATCGGTTTTGCTAATGTTCAAATTCCTTCTTTGGGTGATGAGGTAATGATATAAATAATTACGAAAAATACTTAAAACGAAAAAAGCATTGATAACGACCGCTATCAATGCTTTTAATTTTCGTACCCGGGATGGGACTTGAACCCATACGAGCGTTACTTCTCACAGGATTTTAAGTCCTGCGTGTCTACCATTCCACCACCCGGGCAATACTATACATTCGAGTAAAAAAAAACCACCATTTTTGAATTTGGTGGTTTGAGCAGAAGACGAGACTCGAACTCGCGACCCCGACCTTGGCAAGGTCGTGCTCTACCAACTGAGCTACTTCTGCTTGTCGTTTAAAGCGGTGCAAATATAAAACCAATATGATGAACTTTCCAAAAAATCTAAAGAAAAAATTTTATTTTTTTATTTAGGAATGAGAAAGAAATTTGCCTAACGGTAGAACTTATTTCTTTCTCATTCCTAAAACACATTTCCATACTTTATTTACTCAAGAAAATCACTGAGTTACTTCGAACCCTAAAGTCTCCAAATCTTTCCAAAAGTTCGGATACGATTTTACGACAACTTCCGGATCGTGAATTTCAATCGGGTGCAACATCGCTAAAGGCGCGAATGCCATTGCCATGCGGTGGTCGTCATAAGTTTCAAAAACTGGTGTGTCTTTAAAATCAGCTGTGCCGCCCACCATAAAATAATCTTTCAGATTTTTTTTAGAAAAACGTTTCGGTAATTTGCTGAAACTTACACCAACTTTTTCCAATTCTTTTTTTAAAGCTGCCACGCGATCTGTTTCTTTTATAAAAAGCGTTTCCAAACCCGTGAATAAACCTTCTATGCCGGTGCCTGCGCACATCACGGCTAAAGTTTGTGCAATATCTGGACAGGTAATAAAATCGGCTTCAAACATCGATGTCGATTCGCCAACTATTTTACTCAAGCGAATACCTTTCTCATTGAAACTTGTGTGAATACCAAAAGATTTTCCGAACGTTGCAACTGCCGAGTCACCTTGCGTGCTTTGTCTAAACAAACCATTGAGTTGTAAATCTAAATCGATGGCAAAAGCCGCGAGTGCGTAATAATAAGATGCTGCCGACCAATCGGCTTCAATCGTGATGTCTTTTGCGATATATTTTTGTTGCGGTACGATAATCGTTTGATTTTCCCAAGTGTACGTGACTCCGAACTGCCCCATCAAAGTCAAAGTCATTTCAATATATGGGCGACTGACAATCGTGCCTTCCAAACTTAATTTTATTCCTTGCGGTAGAGTAGGAGCAATCAACAAAAGTGCAGTAATGTATTGACTGCTTGTGTCGGCACTGATGTTCAATGCGTTATTATCTAAAACTTTAGGCGATTTTATTTTCAACGGCGGATAGCCTTCGCTTTCTATGTATTCAATATCCGCTCCGAGTGTGTTCAAAGCCGTTACCAATTTTCCGATCGGGCGTTGTTTCATGCGTTCTGAACCTGTCAGAATTTGTTCGCCCAGTTGTGTAGCGAGATACGCTGTCATAAAACGAAAAGTTGTACCCGCGTGACCTGCATCGAAAACATTTGAGTCTGTCTGTGCTAAAAGTTTTTCGAGAGTGCGTGTATCTTTTGATGTCGAAAGTTTATGTATTTCAAAAGACTGTTCGCACAACTTTTGAATAATAAGCACGCGATTAGAAATACTTTTCGAACCATCAAGCGTTAGTTCGCCGACGATATTTTTATTCTTTTTTGAAATGTACATGGAAAGTAATTAAAAATTAAGAATTAAGAACTAAGAATTAAGGATCCGAAATAACGAGTGCCGAAGCACTAATGAAAGAATTAATGAATAGAAAATTACAATTCTTAATTCTTAATTTTTAATTAAATAACAAGCCCACCGATAAATGAATACCGGTGGGCAATGTGGTTTAAAAAAGTCGGGGCACCAAGATTCGAACTTGGGACCCCCTGGTCCCAAACCAGGTGCGCTAACCGGGCTGCGCTACGCCCCGAGTTTTTTTATTGCTTTACGTTGTGACCTCAACACTTACTAAAAAATGTTGCGGTGAGAGAGGGATTCGAACCCTCGGTACAGTTACCCGTACGTCAGTTTAGCAAACTGGTGGTTTAAGCCTCTCACCCATCTCACCAAACCAAATTAAAACGTTAAATGATTTGTTGCTTTGTAAAGCGGTGCAAAAGTAAGCGGAAAGTTCTTCTTTGTCAAATACTTTTTAAAGTTTATTTTATTATTTTTTTTGGTATGATGAAATCGGCATTATTTCTAATTTTAGATACCGAATATATTTTATGAATTGTTGAAGCGTTTATAAGTTCACAGCTTCATCAAAAATTGCTTGTATCGGTATTATAAAACCCTTACTCACACGACTTTCAATTGTCATCTGCAAGCGTAAAAATTTTTGCCGGTGTATATTGTTTATCGGTTGGTAAAAATAAAATATACTGTTCAATTTGTTGACGCACCGGATCAATAATGCAATATTCTTGCACATCATGTGCGGCATAATCTTGTTTTTTTACGCCTCTATCAATCATCGCCGTTTTTTTACATATAATTTCAACTATAAAATCGAGTGCGGGAAAAAGGATTTGATCATCTGTGAAGGTATCGTACTTTTCTTTTGAAAAAAAGACCAGGTCCGGCTTGTAATCATTGCGTGTTAAAGCTATTATTGCCTTTTAGGTAGCAATACACCCTAATTTTTTTACACGCACATAAATACTAAGCAGACTTGAAAGTAAATATGTCGCATCAAAATGTCTTTTTTTAAACGGCGAGTGCAATATAACTTCGCCGTTAATAAATTCCGCTTTTATGCTCGGCGTTATCCACTGACGAAAATCATGTCTATGGGCTTTTTCTTTTTGCGTTGCGGAAACCAACGCATCCAATTGTTGCGGAGAATCCGTAGAAGCCATTATTTTTTCAACGTAACCGGTTGTCATTTTCTTTCTCAATCCTTAGTCTTATGTTAAACAAAATTAGGAAATTATCTCAATAGTTACAAACTTCGAAAATGATTTTTAATTTTGTTATCTAAAAAATATTGAGTCAGCAAATTGAGATATTTTTTTCAAAAAAAATTTTCAAAAAAAAAGCAAGATTAAATGATTTCCAAGATTTTTTCAAAAAAATAATTTCGAAAAAATTTCTATTTTCGTTTCAAAAAAATTAAAAATGAAAAAAATATCGCGACGTGCGTTTGTAGAAAAAATGGGAGTGTGCGTTATTGCCTCCACTTTACCGGAAATTAATTTACCTAAACCGATTGCCAAAAAATTTACCGGTAAAAAACTCAATATCGCGTTGTGCGGTCTAGGGCGATATGCCGAATATCTGGCGACGGGTTTAGAAACTTCGATGTACTGTGAACTCGCCGGTATCGTTACAGGAACGCCGAGTAAGGCGGAATCTTGGCAAAAAAAATACAACATTGCGCAAAAAAACACTTACAATTATCAAAACTTTGACGACATCAAAAACAATCTGGATATTGATGTCGTCTATATCGTTTTACCCAATGCGATGCATAAAGAATACGCCATCAGAACAGCGAAAGCCGGTAAACATGTGTTTGTAGAAAAACCGATGGCGGTGACAGAAAAAGATTGTCGCGAAATGATTGCGACATGCAAAACTGCCGGCGTACAATTAGCAATGGGTTATCGTTTGCATTACGAGCCTTATCATTTAGAAATTAAAAGACTCGGACAAGAAAAAATTTTCGGACAAGTGCGTTTAATGGAAATTTCCCTAGGTTATAAAACCGGTGATGCCAAAGAATGGCGTTTAAATAAAGCACTCGCCGGCGGCGGACCTTTGGTGAATGTCGGTATTTATTGTGTACAAGCGGCGCGTTATGTTTCAGGCGAAGAACCTATTGCGGTAACGGCGCAATTCGGACCAATTACGAACAAAACTTTATTTTCGCAGGTCGAAGAATCCATTACTTGGCAATTAGAATTTCCGAGCGGTGCTGTTTGTAATTCATCAAGTTCATATAATTGTTCTATTGACAGGTTTTTTGCATCAGCTGATAAAGGTTTTTTTGAAATGAGTCCTGCCGTGAGTTATGGACCTTTCGTCGGCAGAACAACAAACGGCGAAATGAAATTTCCGGAAATTAATCAACAAGCCGCGCAAATGGATGGTATCGGCAAATTGATTTTAGAAAATAAACCCTTACCGTCACACATCACCGGCGAAGAAGGTTTGAAAGATGTGCGTATTTTAGAAGCGATTTATGAATCGGCACGAACAGGAAAAAAAATAAAATTGATGTAGAGACGCAATTCTTGCGTCTCGAACCCGTCTTACATTATCTTTGACGATTTAAAGAATTGAATTTATATAGAAAAACCTTGTGAACTTTGTATGACTTCTTGTGTTAAAAAATTTAATTCTTTAAGGGTATTAATATATTATTTATAATTTATTATTTTATATTTTGATTTACCAACCTAAAAATAAAATTCGCATCGTCACTTCCGCTTCTTTATTCGACGGACACGATGCCGCTATAAATATCATGCGCCGCATTATGCAAGCCTCCGGTGCGGAAATTATTCATCTCGGACACAATCGTTCTGTCGCTGAAATCGTGGACACCGCTATTCAAGAAGATGTGCAAGGTATCGCCATTACTTCTTATCAAGGTGGGCATCTCGAATTTTTTAAGTACATGCACGATTTATTAATCGAACGCGGCGCGCCGGATATTAAAATTGTCGGCGGTGGTGGTGGTACAATTTTACCTTCGGAAATAAAAGAATTAGAAGACTACGGTCTTGCAAAAATTTATTCACCCGACGACGGACGCGCGATGGGTTTGCAAGGCATGATTAACGATGTGTTAAAGCGTTGTGATTTTCCGGTAGGATTGAATATTAATGGCGAAATTGAAAAAGCAAAAACACGCGACGCACACAGCATCGGCAGATTAATAACCGCCGCAGAAAATTACCCGGCACAAAATGCAGCGTGGTTGAAAAATATTGTTGAATCGAAAATCGAAAATCGAAAATCGAAAATTAATCAACCCGTTCTCGGTATTACCGGCACCGGCGGTTCCGGCAAATCGAGTTTGGTAGATGAATTGGTGCGGAGATTTCTAAGAAATTTTCCGTATAAAACCATCGCTATCATCTCCGTTGATCCATCGAAAAGAAAAACCGGCGGTGCTTTACTCGGCGACCGGATTCGGATGAATAGCATTTATAATCCGCGCGTCTTTATGCGCTCGTTGGCGACGCGACAATCTAATTTGGCACTTTCCAAACACGTTAAATCGGCGATTGACATTGTGAAATATGCCGGTTACGATTTAATTATCTTAGAAACTTCCGGCATCGGTCAATCAGACACTGAAATTACTGAACACGCCGATTTTTCGCTTTATGTAATGACACCGGAATTTGGTGCAGCTACGCAACTCGAAAAAATTGATATGCTCGATTTCGCCGATGTCATCGCCATAAATAAATTTGATAAACGCGGCGCACTCGATGCTTTGCGCGATGTGAAAAAACAATATCAACGCAATCACAACGCTTGGGATAAAGATTTG
>JAYTIA010000067.1:0-2412 GCA_043732145.1 Saprospiraceae bacterium | reverse complement strand
CCATGAGATAATGACCTAAAACACCCGAACTATTGCCTAAACCATTCGGAAATTGTTTCGAAATAGAATTTTGTAAAATCCAAGTAGAACTGATAGTTGAACCGTTTACAAAAATAATTTTTGCATTGAATTCGTGTTGTTCTTTTGTAATGCTGTCAATCACCAAAACACCTTTTGCTTTTCCTTTTTTTTCATCGTAAATAATAGAATTTACAATAGAATTCGGGCGCACGGTCAATTTTTTTGTCGCCATTGCAGCCGGAAGTGTTGTAGATTGTGTACTGAAATAAGCACTGAACGGACAACCGCGCGCGCACATATTTCTGTATTGGCAATTACTGCGACCGTTTAATGGTTCTGTCAAATTAGCAACTTTACCGATGGTGAGGTGTCTGTCCGGGAATTTAGATTCAATGCCTTTTTTTACCATAAGTTCAACCACATTCAAATCCATACCCTTTTGAAGAATACTGTCCGGATATTCAGGAATACCTAGATTGGTACCCGAAATGCCGGCAAATTTTTCTACATAATCGTACCAAGGTTTTATATCGGCGTAGCGAATAGGCCAATCAATGGCGATACCGTCTTTGGCATTAGCTTCAAAATCAGATTCACTCCAACGAAAAGATTGGCGACCCCACATAATGGATTTACCTCCGACAATATTCGGACGAAACCAATCGAAACGTTTTGATTCGGTATAGGGTGCATCCGAATCCTTAAACCAAAAACTTTCATTGTGTTCACTGTAAGGATAATCACGCGCTAAAAATTGGTGCGATTCTCTCTGTTCAATCGTTATTCGACCACGATGTGCATACGCCCAAGGATCTTTATTTGTCTCAGCGTAACCTGTAACGTGTTCAAGCGCATGACCGCGCTCTAACATTAAAACGCTCAAACCTTTTTCTGTCAATTCTTTTGCCGCCCATCCACCCGATACACCGGAGCCGATGACAATTGCGTCGTACTTATGTTTCATATTTTTATTTTAGTTGAATGTCAGTTAGTCGGTTAGTCGGTTAGTCGGTTAGTCTGAATGTTTAGACTAACCGACTAACCGACAACCGACTAACCGACCAATTTTATTTTTCTAAAGTTTTAAGCCAATCAGCGATTTTAGTTAAATCCGCTTTCGGCACTGTTGGCAATGCTGCCATTGCTGCATAACCGGGCCAATCTTCCGGTTTCGGTTTGCCTACGAGCGCAGTTATTTGTTTCGCCGTGTATTTTTTTTGTGCAATATCCATCCAAGAAGGACCTACCATTTTTTTGTCCACTTTATGACAAGTATAGCACGTGTGCTTTTGCAGAAGATCATTCACTTCTGTCGGAATTGTGTGTTTATCTTGTGCTTTTAAAGAAACACAAGCAAGTGTAAAAGAAGCTGCTAATAAAAACTGTTTAACCATTGCTTTAAGTAATTGAAAGTTGAAAGTTGAAAATTTCTAAAATTGAAAATTGAAAGCCGTTCCTTTTCAATTTTCAATTTTCAACAATTAAGTTGCCCATGCTTTATCGCCTTTTTTGTATGGCATTGCACCATCGTAACTGCCCGGAACGGCTTCGTAGCGCAATGCTTTTGTTGCACCGATTTCGGAAGTAAAATAACCGGTGACAGTTAATTCTTTAATGGCACTGAAAAAAGGTCTACCTTGTAAAAGTTTTCTGTCAGTATCCATAGCACGTTTTTCAGATAATTTCAGCATATCAATGCGTTCTGCTTCAGAAGCTGCCATAAAACCTTTGCCGTATTTTTCCGTGCAGTTTTTATCTAAATCTGCTAAGCCCGCATAAAATTGGGTACGTTCTTTTTCCGTCATACAGTCGGCTACCATTTTATTGATAAACTCAGGTACACCTGCTGCTTTTGCACCCGGTGTATCGGTTGTGGGAATAATGAGTTCCGCAATTTCTGCAATCATTGCTTGTTGTTCCGGCGTTCCGGCAAAAGCAATATTTTTAATTGGTTCATTCCATGCTTTTAAAATATCCGGCATCAAAAATGAACCGCCGAACATTAAAGCCGCTTTCTTAATCGCATCGCGTCTTGTTATTGTCATAAAATAATGGTTAGTTGTTAATGGTTAGTTGTTAATGGTTAGTTGTTAATGGTTAGTTATGAGTTGTTAGTTATTAATTCTTAGCTGTAAAAATAATTAACAACTAACAATTAACAATTAAAAACTATTTTAGTCCTCTTATCAATTTATGTGCATTTTTGTAACATACTTTTAAATCTTCCAACGGCGATTTTTCGTAATTTTCTAATTCTACGATTAAATAACGTACACCGCCTTTTCTAAGATTATCTAAAATATTTGGAAAGTCAACTTTACCTTGACCAAAGATGACTGTTTTTTTATTGTCGTCTTGATCTAAGTCTTTTAGATGCACCAATTCAAATCT
>JAYTIA010000066.1:0-6438 GCA_043732145.1 Saprospiraceae bacterium | reverse complement strand
CATTTTAGATTTATAAAAGCTATTCCTGTATTAACGCTAAATGCTAAACAAAAATATACTTTTATCCGCACTTTGCAATTTTTTTTAAACCAATTTACAAAAACGATACAAAATACGACAGCATCTGTCTGTAATCGAAATGATTTTCAACGAATTGTCGTGCATTGTGTTGAATTTTCAAACGCGTATCTGCATTGCATTCGATACAGTTTTTTAAACCGGTTTTAAGTGCCGTCACATCATTCGCAGCGACCAGCCAACCATTTTTGCCATAGTTCATTACTTCCGGGATACCGCCAACATTTGTAGCTACTACAGAAATGCCATGCGCCAACGCTTCGACATTTGCTAAACCTAATGCCTCAGAATGGACAGGCATACATAATATTTGGTGCGTTTGCATGGCTGTATAAACTTCACGCAGTGGTTGCGCACCGAGATAATTTAATGTAATTTGCGTTGGATGACCGGATTTATTTTCTATCTCTGAAATTTTATCCCTGATTGCTTTTTCAAAAAAACGATTTGCACCTATAATTGTTAACTCAAAATTATATACGGTGAGTTGTGCAAGTGCATCGAGTAAAATATAAATTCTGCCGCGCAATACATCGCTTTTTACAAAAAGAATTTTAATGGTCTCTGTCGGTTTTATTGCAATCGGATGGAAAGGAATACTTTTTATATCAATGGTTTGGAGCAGTGTGTCCATTTTGCCGACGTGCTGCGGAAAAAATCGTTTGAAAACGTTGCGCGTATAATCTGAACAAAAAAATACGCGATTAAAAAAGCGCATTACACCTCGTTCCAAACTGTGTTCGATATAAGCGTAATAAAAATAGGCTTTGTAAGAATTGTAATTGCGCCGATCGGGTAAGATGTAATGATCAGTATGAATGACACCCCAAACTTTTATTTTTTTTGGCAACAACAAACGTGACAGAACACCTAATGTTGCCACGTTAAAAAAAACCATATCATAATCGTACTCTTTTTTTATGCGCCGACAAGCACGATAGAACGGCAGATTATCGAGAATAGAAGCATAATTTTTTAAAAGCTTCGGGTAATTGATATTAATTTTATAAATTTTTTCGGAGTCAAGTTTTACATCGTCAGTTACGATACGCACTTCGTGTTGCGGATAAAGCGCATTTATTTTCAACAACCAATGCGGGAGATAAAAAGGTCCATTCACTGTTGTTTCAAATATATTTGTGCAGACGAGGATTTTCATGGTTGTTTCGTTATCCGTTAATCGTCATTTAAACTATCCAATTAACGGATAGCGGATAACCATTAACGGATAAAGATTAACGATTAACTATTTTCATAAAACTCTATCGGCAAATTATCAGGGTCGGCGAAAAAAGTAAAATATTTGCCGGTAATTTCGTCAACACGAATAGGTTCGACACTGATATTTTTTTGCTTTAAGTCGTTTACTGCTGCATGTAAATCCTCCACACCAAATGCTAAGTGTCTCAAACCGGCAGCTTCCGGACGCGATGTGCGTTTCGGTGGATTTGGAAACGAAAAAAGTTCAATGATGTATTGTCCGTTTAAAGCTAAATCCAATTTATACGATTGTCGTTCTGCTCGAAAAGTTTCTTTTAGAATTGTGAGTCCGAGTACTTCCGTATAAAATTTTTTTGATTTTTCGTAATCCGAACAAATAATAGCGATATGGTGAATTTTATTTATAATCAAAGTTTAGTTGGTTGTTTAGTTGTGGAGTTTGTTGCCGCTTAGCCGGCCTAAATCTAATTTCGAAGTTAATTAGGCTAATTAATTAACCAACTAACTACCCAACCAAAACGACATTTGAATTTATTTCTGAAAGAAACCTACGCAAGGCTTTATGTTTTTGCGCATCGAAATCATAAGAAATATATTTTGTAAAATACTCGTTTAAATCAAAACCGTTTTCTTGAGTTGGTAATAAATAAATGAGTTCGGGAATATGATTCAAACCTGCTTTCAAAGCAGCATTAAACTTTTTTAGAAAAATTTCGGACAGCGGTTTACAACTGACCCACGCAGCAAAAACGAAAGGTAACCCGCTTGTATAATTTCCCCAGGCTTCACCCAAATCGTAAACGTAACGGAATTTTTTATCTAAGCCCATAGTTTTGTCGCCGATAGCCAAACCGGCAATTGTACCACCGAGTTTTTGTAAATAAAAATCATCACTTTTCAAAAATCGCGGCGCAACATGCCAATATTTTTCCAATAAAATTTTAGCAAGCTCCACAGAAGTACGCGAATGATAATCTAAATAAAGCGTTTCAATTTCATATATCGGCACATCACTGAAAATGCACACCGTTTTTACTGCACCAACCGCACCAATACAATAATCGGAAATAATATGCGGCGTTGTTAATTCGGGTATAGCTGCCACCGGAATAAGTCCAAGATCTGCTTCACCGTCACGCAATTTTTGAGCGCAAACAGATGGAATATCTAAAGTTAAAGTGATGTCTCTGCTTACGTCGCTGTTCAATAAACCGTACAACAAAGGTTTCGTGTTCAAATAACTGACGGCGGTAATTCTAACGGTTTTTTTTTCTTTATTTTCGTGCAAATTATTCTCGTGCATATAAAATTATCAATTCAAATGGCGCGTATCGTTTTTTAAATCTTCGATAAATTTTCCGTTTTTGTAATGAAACGTATATAAACCGGTATTAAAATTTTTGAAAGCATTGATATCTTTCAAATGACGCTCGCGCAATAAAGAGATGAGACATGAAAGCGTGCGACCGTGCGTACAAATCAGCACATTTTTATATTGTGCCGCATGTTTTCTAAGCAGTGAAACAATTTTTTCGCACCGTAGGTTCAAATCCAATGCACTTTCTCCGTTTTCTATTTTAGAATCGTAGATGCCGTTTTCCCAATCCGTCGTTATTTTTCGAAACGTTGCCGACATTTCCGGTGTAGGTGCTTTTCCTTCGTTCGTTCCCCATGAAATTTCATCTAAATCCGCAAATTTTTCAAAAGGTATTTTCTTTTTTTCGATGAAATGCGCTACGGTTTGATGTGTCCGCTTTAAAGCAGAAACCATGACAAAATCGAAAGGCACGGCTTGATATTGCTCGAAAAAACGCTCGGCTTGTGTCCGTCCGATGTCATTCAAGTCCGCATCAACGCCACGTCCTTGAACAATGCCGATTTTATTAAATTCTGTTTCGCCGTGTCTGATAATGTAAACAGTCATGAATTACGATTTAGTCTATTACGAATTACGAATCTGAAAGCATGGCGGATAGTTGTGTAATTATCTTCAAAATAAAATACCAACCAAACAATTAACCAACCTACCAACTAACCAACCAAAAAATACTCAATTGCTAATTTATATCCCGTAAGACCTAAGCCGACAATAACGCCGACGCATTTCGCGCTGAACCATGAGTGGTGACGAAATTTTTCGCGGGCATGAATGTTTGAAATATGAACTTCAACGACGGGTGTTTCTATTGCACCGATAGCATCTGCAATAGCTACGCTTGTATGAGTGAAAGCACCGCCGTTTAAAACAATTCCGGTATAAGTAGCATCGAAACCGACATTTTGCAAAGCATCAATTAATGCGCCTTCATGGTTGCTTTGAAAGTATTCTAATTCTACCGCCGGAAATTGTTGTTTAAGTAACAGCAAATAGTCGTCAAAAGTTTGAGAACCATAAATATGCGGCTCGCGTTTACCCAATAAATTCAAATTAGGTCCATTTAGAATTAGTATCTTCATGTTATTGTTTATAAATTATTCCAAATTGCAACCCTCAATCGTAGCGATGTCATTAATCATCAGTACATTTACGTATTCACAAGATTTATTTCCTCTTTTTAATAAAACATTATGCGGTCCGTTGTGGGATATAATAGTCATACTTACCGGTACACCCGCAGCATTTAAGTTGGGTTTTACAAGTTGCCCATCCACGAAAATTTCAATATCTTTAAGTTTTGCGCCATTATTCAATTTTATGAGAAGCGGACGCATGATTTTTACTGTCGGCTCACCGTTTTTAGTTATTTTATCAGCCACAATGATGGTTGGTTCGGCATAAACAATATTCGGAAGTTTCTCCGTCGCCGGCGTATTTGGATATTTACGCATAGCCGTAATAACTTCAGACGGTTCTTTTCCGGTAGTCGAAGCCTGGTTTACCGGCCTATCTTTATTTTTATTTTTCGGTTTGCCATATGCAATTTTCGAAGCATCCGAGGCAGCATTTTTAATAGGTTTATCTTTAATTATTGTCGGCGGCTTGGGCTGTTTTACCGCATTTGTCGGGCTTGTACTATTTTCATTGTCTTTCGGTAAATTTTGTGCCAAAATGTCTGTATCTATTGAGGTTTGTTTCGGCAAATCATTTTTAATTATGTTAGGCGTATCAACTTTTGTGGCAGCAACATCTTGTCTTTGACTCGAAAATGTTGATTTTGTAGTGACCCATAAACCCGCGCCTGCTACCAAAAGAACAGCTAATACTGACGTTATGACTGTTGTCAAGCTTCTGCTACTTTTAATTTCAGTTGGTGCCGGAAGCGGCGGCGCAGATTGCACGAAAACTTTTTGTGTATTCGGTTGAGCAATCGGTGCGCCCGGACTATTTGGCGTGTTACTCAGCAAATCTATATCACCTTTTTTCGACTTATTATCAGATGCTCCTAATTGTTGTTGTGTTACGACAGACAAAACAATATTGGTATCCGTAAAATTATTTCCGGATGCCGGTTTGCCGTCATCACCTGTTACTTGACTTAAAATATAAATTTCTTTTTCTAAAACAATATCGCGTTTCCGTTCTTTTCCATCAATTTTTTCCATCACGGTTACTTTCAATGTCAACGGATAATGACCGGATTTTAAAGGTTTCACCATAAATATCCATTGCGTATAATCACCGGTATCAATAAACTGTTCAGCTTCCGTGATGGTTCGGATAGCGAAACAAGGGGTTTCATTAAAATCAACCAAACTTACGCTCATTACTTCTGTAACTCTGATGGATTGAATGACGGTATCGGATGTAGTCGGTAAATCGCGTTTTATAATATCGTCGTCAAAAGCAATGCGCACGACACATTTAGAATCTTTTTGAAGCGGCATTTGTTCGGGTATATTATGCAACAAACGCCCATTACTTTTTTGAATGGGAACGGATGGCGTCTCCGGCAGTTTTCCGATAGCATCTGCTCTGTTCAAAAGTTCCAGAACAGCCAAATTAATTTTAGCAACACGGTTATCATATTCTTCTTTGGTTAAAATACCTTTAATAATAAAATCATTGTGTGCTGTTTGATAGCGATTCTCTATCAAAGTAACATCATTCAATAAGGTCAGATAATTAGCTGCAGCCTCTTGGCGAAGAAGCGTGAGTGCTTCATCGGTTTTACCGTCAGCGATGAAAGATTGAATGAGTTTTATGAAATCAGAGTTAAGCATAATTATCTGTGAATGTATGTTTGAATTCAATGTTTGAACAACAATGTTTCGCACAAATTTAATTAAAAAACGTTATGTTTTGTTTTGTGTTGTATGTTTATTTAAGTTTTAATGATAAAATTTAGTTAATATTTTTATTTCTATTATAATTTAAATATACGAAATCCAATGTAAAAGGGATTATTAAGATGCTTTTATATTTTAAAACATGTTCGCTATTGTTTGAATTTTAAAAACTTGTTGTATTTTGGCATGGAAAGATAAAACCCATACCTTAGTTAAAAAGATGAAAAAAATACTGATTGTAGAAGACGATAAAAATATTGCGGAACTCGTTGCAACTCATTTAAAAGAAGAAAATTGCAGCATCACGATTGAAAATGACGGCATTGCCGGACATGATCGCGCATTAAAAGAAAACTTCGATTTAATTATACTCGACATTAATTTACCGAAAATGAGTGGTATCGAAATTTGCAAAGCAATTCGCAAACATAAAAGATATGTGCCGGTGATGATGATGACAGCAAAAAGCGAAGAAATCGATATTGTTTTGGGTTTGGAAGTTGGTGCTGATGATTATCTCACAAAGCCTTTCAGCGTTAAAGAATTTGTGGCACGTACACGTGCTGTATTGCGCAGAACGCAATCCGCTTCATCGGAATTGGCAAAATCCGGTAAGCAATTAATTTTTAAAGATTTGGTGATTGATACAGACGACCGCTCTGTCACAATTGAAGGCGGAAGGATTGATTTAACACCTAAAGAATTTGATTTACTTTATACGTTAGCCAAAAAACCAGGCAGAAGTTATTCACGTCAACAATTATTAGACAGTGTTTGGGGTTACGAATTTGAAGGATTAGAGCACACAATCAATTCCCACATCAACCGTCTGCGTATAAAAATTGAAAAAGATATTCAACAGCCGCAATATATTTTAACTACTTGGGGTGTCGGTTATCGGTTTAATGAAGA
>JAYTIA010000065.1:0-16652 GCA_043732145.1 Saprospiraceae bacterium | reverse complement strand
ACGCCAATAAAATAAAAGTAGCCAAAGCCGACGGCACATCGGAAGAAATTGATACGCAAAAAGTAATTATCGCCACCGGTTCGAAACCGATTGTACCGCCAAGTTTTAATTATGATAAAAATCGCGTCATCACATCTACAGAAGCCTTAAAAATTCAAGAAGTGCCGAAAAAGATGGTGATAGTCGGTGCCGGTGTGATTGGTCTTGAACTAGGTTCTGTTTATGCACGTTTGGGAACGGAAGTTCATGTCATAGAATTTATGGATAGAATTATTGCTACGATGGATAATGATTGCTCGAAAGAACTGCAACGCGCATTAAAAGATATTGGCATCAAATTTTATCTCGGTCATGCAGTCACTTCTGTTACGCCGTATTCCGACAAAGTTGTAGTGGGGTATAAAAAACGCGATACAGAAGATATACAAACGATTGAAGCCGATTACTGTTTAGTTGCTATCGGTCGCAAACCTTATACGGATAATTTAGGTTTAGAAAACGTCGGTGTCATTAAAGATGACAAAGGACGTATTGAAGTAGATGAACATTTGCAAACAAACGTGACGGGTATTTTTGCTATCGGCGATGTGATAAAAGGTGCGATGTTGGCGCACAAAGCTGAAGAAGAAGGTGTTTGCGTAGCGGAATTTATGAACGGACAAAAACCGCATATTCATTATCATTTAATTCCGGGCGTAGTTTATACTTGGCCCGAAGTTTCGAGCGTTGGTTATACCGAAGAAGAAGTGAAGCAAAGCGGTACACCCTATAAAGTCGGAAAATTTCCGATGAAAGCACTTGGTCGTGCGCGAGCGAGTACGGATACGGAAGGGATGATAAAAGTAATTGCACACGCAGAAACGGATGAAATTTTGGGCGTACACATGGTAGGTGCACGGGTTGCAGATTTAATCGCCGAAGCTGTTGCGCTTATGGAATTTCGCGCATCGGCAGAAGATGTCGGCAGAATGAGTCACGCACATCCGACGTATGCCGAAGCGTTTAAAGAAGCGGCATTGGCGGTGAATGGTGGTGCGTTGAATATTTAAAATAATGGTTAGTTGTGAATGGTTCATCACAAAACAAAAACAAAACAAATTAACCATTGACCATTATTTTCTATTTCCGAATTTGAAAGTATCGTAAATTGAGATTCAAATATGATGAAACACATCGCGTATATTTTTTCATTTCTTTTTTTCACAACCAACTTAATTTCACAAATAACTTTTACGGCAGAAACCGATGCCAAAGAAGTAGCTGTCGGTGAGTATATTGATTTGAAATTCACGTTGAAAAATGCGCAGGGGAGTAATTTTCGATCGCCGGTGCTGTCCGATTTTATGGTCGCTAATGGTCCGAATCGCATGAATTCTATGACAATTGTGAACGGACAGGCATCGAGTAGTGAGTCTTACAGTTTTACGCTTCAAGCCAAACGCGAAGGTACTTTTACCATTGGTAGCGCGAGTATTACGGCAAAAGGACAATATTATTCATCGCAACCACTTACTATCACTGTTAAAAAAGGTACGCAACAAACGGAGTCGGATGTGAAAGATGCGAAAGGCGAGGTATTTTTACGCGCCGACATTTCTGCAAATAAAACTTACGTTGGGCAGCAAATCATTTTGGATTATAAATTATACGCTGCCATTAATGTGAATGGTATCGGATTGGTAGCAGAACCGAGCTACGATGGTTTTTATAAAGAAGATGTGAATAATTTTACGCACACAGACCAACGTGTTACTATTGGCAACAAAACATATATTACCCGCATTTTGAAACGTATCGCACTTTTTACACAACGTGAAGGTACACAAACGATTGAACCGATTGAGTTTCGATTAAATATACCCGTTAAACAAAATCGCGGTGAGGATAACGACCCATTCGGTTTGTTTTTAAATTCGGTGCCGTCTTCAATGGCTTCTAATGTTTCACAAGTGATTGTGCGAAATTTACCGGCACCTACACCAAAAGATTTTTCGGGTATTGTGGGTGAAATGCCGAAAGCAGAACTTATTTTAACAAAAAATACGGCAACAACCGATGATGTGATAAGTTTAAAACTTACCATCACAAGTACCGGCGATCCTAAACGTATACAAGTACCGTTGATTGAAAGCACAAATAAATATACTGTCAGCGAACCTAAAACGAGCAAAGAAGAACACAGTGAACAGCAAGGTGCTTATACAACGACAAAAATTTTTGAGTACTTTGTAACACCGAAAGATACCGGCGATATTGTAATCGCACCAACACTCTCCTATTTTGATGTGAAAGAAGAAAAATATAAAAGCATCAATTTGTCGCCCGTGAGCTTAAGTATTTCTCAAGGCAAAAATGTGGGTATTAAAACAATTGCGACGAATACTGATAACCTCTCGCCGACTACTAAAAATGTTTGGTGGATGCCTTTTCTAATCGGTTTGGCAGCATGTTTTATGGCAGGTGTCGGCTATTTAATCATGAAAAATAAAAAACAAGAAATAAAAACCGAAAAAAAACAACCCGCAATATCAAATGCTCAGCGTGTAGTTATCGGTATCAACGCAACCAAACAATTAGCAGATATTGAACCGCTTTATAACGAAAACTCGCGTCGTTATTACGAAGAAATATCTAAAACGTTGTTCAAGTACGCGCAAGAAAGACTCGATATACCACTCTCCGATTTTTCAAAAACCGGCTTGCAAAATACTTTACGTCAAAGAAAAGTATCTGAAAATAATATCCATTCTTTTATTGAAGTACTTAATACTTGCGAACGCTCTCTTTTTGCCGGTGCAAATGCAAGTGCAATGAGTTCTCCGAAACTTACGCAAACGGCTATTAGTGCTGTTCATGCGATAGAAAAAGAAATAGTCAGTTAGTTAGTTGAACTTAAATTAACCAACCAACCAACTAATAAGATTTAATTCTAAATTTTGTCAATCCAATGGCATTTGTATTTGTAAAAGTAAAAAAATCTTAAAAAATTGTTACTTTTTTGTAAAGAGACACTTAAACCGGCAATTGATATAATAAATCCGTAGTTTTGCAGCAAAAATAAACACAAACAAATATTTTCATCTCTACTTTTTCAATAAACTTAATCTTATCAAAATGGGAAATCCTAATTTTAATGAAGTTATTGGTACTTGTAAAGAATTTATGAGCACCAAATTAGAAATGAAAAATATCAATGAGCCCCTGCTCAATGCGGTTGCGGAAGGTTTAGGTTCTGCCATTTACAATCCGGATGCATCACTTGTTGCATGTTCCGATAAAGGAGAAACAGCCCGCATAAAAACTAATTTTTTAATCGGTGCGTTAAAATTAGCCGATTCAAAAGAACTTGACGCTGCTATTGCTGCCATTTGTAAACAAATGGGAACATCGAACAGAAAAAAATTTCGCATCGTGTTCTATTATTTGTTATTAAAACATTTTCGTTTAGAAAATCAATTTTTAACGGCTGAAACATCCGGCGCAAATTCGTTAACTTCCACGACAGAAACAACGCCTTCGGTTATTTCTAATATTATAGGTGAGCTCGCTGTACCTGAAAAAGAAGACGCGCCTTTATTGGCAAGCATCAACAACTCATTGGGTTCTCATGCAGAAACTTCTACGGTCAATATCCATGACGATGAAGAAAAACACCGTATCAGAGAACATTTTTTGAGAGGAAGATTGGGTTTGCACCACCATCACCATGATGAATTAAATGCCGCTATTCACACCGTTCACGAAAAAATGGGACCGGATGGAGAAAAAAATCGTGCAGCATTCTATTATCATTTGACAAAACATTTCGGTGCGGAACAAGCTATTCTGAATCCGGTGCCATCGAATTTATTTTAATTGGGTTGAATTAAAAAATAGTGAAACCGCGATAGAATTAAATTTCTGTCGCGGTTTCTTTATTTTTTAACTTACTCCATCCTGGTTTAAGTAGTAGAATGAAATAAATACTGTTTTTATTTTGCACAAAATAATTGATAATAATTTGTTGTGAGATTGTTCATTATTAATTGTTCATTACTTATTACTGCTTTATCACATAATTAAATCGCGTTTTGCCGTCAATATCAATCGTTTCAATCGTGACTTGCCGTTTATTTTTTGCACCGGAAATACTGATGCGTCCAAAATTATTTTCGGTGAGTAACGAACCAACGATGCGTTGCGGATTCACTAACTCTTGCCCTTTGGGTTTATAGACGCCGGATGTGACGGCAGAATTAGTATATTCATACATCGGTGCACGCATCGTCGGCGTTTTATAAGTGATGAGTTCAGTAAAATGTCTGTCGCCTGTGAGCCAAATAATACCGGAGATTTTATACTGCTCAATGAATACCAACAAATCGTTACACTCCGCCGGGTAATGCAAAAAAGTTTCGTCTGTGCCAAGCGAATTGAACAATTGTCCGCCCGAAACAATGAATTTAAAAGTAGCGTGCGATGTGATGAGCGAATTTTTTAGCCAAGTTAATTGTTTTTGTCCATAAATAAATTTATCCGGATTCGGTTTACCATTTACACTGTCTGATAATTGTTTCGGTGTGCGGTGATAGCGATCGTCCATCATAAAAAATTCTGCATCACTCCATTGAAATTTATGATAAGTGCCGGCGTTATCCGCTTCGCCGAAAGTTTTATTACCCCAATAATTTTTGAAGGCTTGTAAAGTTGTTTCTTTCAACTCAAAAGTTCCGTCCGAATCGTCGGGACCGAAATCGTGATCATCCCAAATCGCGTAATTTGCTCGAGTGGCACGAAGTTTTTGTATTTCCGGAATTTTGAAATTATAAGAATATCGATACGCAATACCTGACGGCGAACTATAATCCGCTTCACGCAAATATAAATTATCGCCCAACCACACCATAAAATCGGACGGCATATCGCCCATCGTTTCTAATATTTTCGGATTTTGTCCGTAAGGATTTCCAGGTCTGTCGTAAGTCATATCATTGATATAAAAACACGAACCAATGAGAAAAGAAAAATCCGGTGCCGGTTTTCGCCATTCCCAAAGTTCTTTTGTTTTAAAACTTGTCGGTACCAATATGTTTACTTTTTCATCGTCAATGTAAATATCATAATCATACACGGTATTCATTTGCAAATTTGTGAGCGTAAATTTTACCGTTCTGTACTCGCCGTTGAAAGTAATATCCGGCATCGCCTCGCGTTCAGTGTCTTGATTGTCTTTTACGTGATATTTCAGCGTTGCCCAATCTACATCTTTTGCTAATTCAATCCACACCAATGCTTCGCGGTGTTCGATATAACCGATCATCGGACCGGAAATTATTTTTTCGGTTTGCGCGGAGAGCGTTTGAGATAAAAGAAAACAAGTGAGGAAAATTAGTTTTTGCATGAATCTATTTAATTGGCTGTATTAAAATTATTTTTGAAAATGTGTAAATTTGCATTGACTGTAAATTTGAATTATCTTTGACACAAAATAAAATGCCGGAAAAAATTCAACTCATGAGTCAAATAACTTTGGAATCGGTTAGTCAAGAAGATATAGATTTGCTTTTATCATTCGCAAAACGCCTGAAAGTACGAGTTGTTGCGGTAAAAACAAATGGGGTGATTAAAATTTTAGAAAACCGTAAGTCGGATATGAAAAAAGCTGCACTCGATCCGCTTTTCCTTTCTGATATTGCGGAAGTAACAAACGATTTTAAAATTATTGATGGAGAACAATGGTAAATGCCATAAAAAAATGGGGAATTTACAAAGCCGACCTTGAACCTGTTTTAGGTTCAGAACAAGGCAAGAGCCGTCCCGTATTAATCATCAGCGAAGATTTTTCTAATGATGTTTTGAATTGTGTGAATATTTTACCGATCACTTCAAGAAAAGAAAATCGAAATATTTATCCCAACGAAGTTTTACTTCCAATCGGAACATCCGGATTATTAAACGAATCCATAGTTTTGTGTCATCAGATAAGAACAATTGACAAAAAACGCATTTCAAATTTTTACGGTGAAATCGGTGAAACCAACATTCAAACGGAAATTCTCAATGCCTTATGTTTTCAATTAGGAATTGATTTATATAAATGAAACCTGAAGCCCTAAAGATTTAGAGTTTTTTATGTTAGAAAACTCGGGCTGAATCATGTTTATGCCGGAGTAGTTGGCAATGCCGCCGCCAATTTCTTCGCCGCTTTCACTTCTTTTTCTTTTTTACACACGCCGCAAATCCCATACAAATTTAATGCATGGTGTGTGATGTGAAAATTAAGTAATTCGCCGACCATAGTTTTTATTTGTTGAATACGCGGGTCACAAAACTCGACGACTTTTCCGCACTCGATGCAAATTACATGGTCGTGTTGTTTAAATCCGAAACTTTTTTCGTAGAGTGCCAAATTTTTCCCGAACTGATGACGTTGTACTAAGTCGCAGTTCACCAAAAGTTCGAGCGTGTTGTAAACTGTGGCGCGACTTACTCGATAATTTTTATTTTTCATGTGGATGTACAACGCTTCCGCATCGAAATGATCTTCGTGCCGATAAATTTCTTCGAGTATCGTGAACCGTTCCGGCGTTTTACGAAATGCAGATTTTTCTAAATGCGCCGAAAAAATTTTTATCACTTCTTTAATGATTTCTTCTATATTGGAATGAGACATTGCGATTTTAGATTTACAATTTTAGAACAAAAAAAAATATTTTTTTAAATAAATCAAACTTTGAAACAGTTTTTAATTTGATTTTGTTCGCTGTTTTATATTACACAAGCACCGGTTACATTAAAAAAATGCAACAAAATCATCTTGCTTATAATTTTTTTTCATTACTTTTGATTGTTACAATTTTATCAAAAATAATAAAATGGAATGTCAACTAACAAAATAAACTACGGCATCGATGCCCCAAATGTCATCAGAAATTTAGGTATTGCTGCCGGCATTACATTTATCTTGTCATCATTCTTTCCGATTATTATAATCGGTTCTCTCACGTTACTTACCGGCGGCTTGATTTATACAGCCCTTGCGTGCGCAGTCGGAGCAATAATTATGCTGCGATACAGTTTAGTCGGTAAATTTAAACAACGCGATAAAATGCTCAACTTAATTAATTGGCGGGGCGACGAACAAGTGCTTGATGTAGGCACAGGCAGAGGCCTTATGATGATTGGCGCAGCCAAAAAATTAAATGTCGGAAAATCCTTCGGTATTGATATTTGGAACACAGAAGATTTGTCTGCCAATGCGGTGCAAAATACGTTAATGAATGCACAATTAGAAGGAGTAGCCGATAAAATTGAAATTTTGAACGAAGACGCACAAAAAATGTCATTTACCAACGCTTCTTTTAACGTGGTGTTCAGTCTAATGTGTCTGCATAATATTTATAATAAACCCGGACGTGCGAAAGCATGTTCAGAAATTTTGCGCGTTTTGACTAAAGGCGGCACAGCTGTCATTTCCGATTATAAATTAGTACACGAATATACAGATGTTTTCAGAAGTTTGGGAGCCACAGTCGAGAAGGTAAGCGACGGTTGGTTCAGTACTATCATTCAAGTTCAAAAAATATGAATCGCTTTATGCCTAGTTGGATGTTTATTATTCATTTAATTGTCGGTTGTTCTGCACAAACACCGGAATCGCGCGCGCATTGTCAAAACCCGGAGTTTGATAAAAAAGTAGCGAGCTATATTAATTTCAGTGTGCCGACGGTAAGTCCGACCGATTTAAAAAAAATGAAAAGCGCATTTATTTTAGATGCGCGTGAGTCGGCGGAATACGCTGTCAGCCATATTCCGAATGCGCAAAACTGCGGCTATAAGAATTTTAATGCCGGCGCGTGGAAAAATGTGCCGAAAGATACGCCGATTGTTGTATATTGTTCTATAGGTTACAGGAGCGAAAAAATTGGTGAACAGTTACGAAACGCCGGTTTTACAAAAGTATATAATTTATATGGGAGTATTTTCGAATGGGTGAATTGTGGTTATGAAGTTGTGGACGATAAAAACAATGTCGTGAAAAAAATTCATACATATAATAAGGCGTGGAGTAAATGGGTGAATGTACCGATTGAAAAAATTTATTAAATAACGAATGGGCTTTAGGTACTTAAAAATAAACAAAAAGGCTATCCTTGTAATAGGACAGCCTTTTATATTTATGTAGAAAAGCCGGAGCGGGTAGAAATTATTTAATTTCTACTTGCGCACCAACACCTTCTAAAACAGTTTTGATATTATTAGCTTCTTCTTTATTAACAGCTGCTTTCAATGTTGAAGGTGCTGCGTCAACTAAGTCTTTAGCTTCTTTCAAACCTAAACCTAAGATGTTTTTAACTTCTTTCACCACTTGCAATTTATTTGCACCGGCGGATTGAAGTAAAACGTCAAATTCAGTTTTTTCTACGGCTGCCGGAGCAGCTTCACCGCCGCCTACCGGACCTGACATAACAACTGCTGCTGCTGCTGCCGGTTCGATGCCGTGTACGTCTTTTAATTCTTTTGCTAATTCGTTAACTTCTTTAACTGTTAAGCCTACTAACTGTTCTGCGAGAGCTTTAATATCTGCCATTGTATAAGCGATTTAATAAAAATTTTTTAAAAATGTTTAAAATAAGAATCAATCCGTAATTCATAATTGATTTACGCTGCGCGATCTTCTAATGTTTTTACGATACCCGCGATTTTTTGTCCCGCTGATTGTAAAGCACCGATAACGTTTCGTGGCGGTGATTGTAATAAGCCTAATACTTCACCCAATAATTCTTCTTTCGATTTTAATTTGGTGAGTATATCAAGTTGGTCTTCACCTGCAAATACAGCCGTATCAATATACGCTGCTTTGAGTTTCGGCTTATCCTTCTTTTGTTTATCTTGAATTTCCTTCAACATAATCGCCGGAAGTTTAGACGAAGTGGAAAACAACAAAGCCGTTTGACCACTGAACGAATCGAACAAATGCGCATAATTTTTTTCTGCCGGAAAAGACTTCATCGCCGCCACTGCCAATTTGTTTTTAACCATTTGCATGTCAATGCCTTTTTCAAAGCACATACGACGCAATGCACCGGTTTCTTTGGCATTCATGGCAGTCGGGTCAAGTACATAGAAGAAAGGAAATTCTAAGAACTTCGCTTTCAAATCTTCCAACACTTCTGCTTTTTGCTCTTTCTTCATTTTGAAAATTTATTTTTGTAGGACAATGGAAGGTGGACAATAGACGATGGAAAATAGACGATGGAAAATCTAAAGTCTATTGTCAGTAAATCTATTATCAGTAAGTCTATTGTCAATTGTCTAACTTATTTAATTGACTTAGTATCCACTTTAATACCCGGCGACATGGTAGAAGCGATAGTAAGTGTTTTCATGTAAGTACCTTTCGATGACGAAGGTTTCAATTTAATAAGTGTATGTAAAAGTTCTTGTGCATTTTCAATGAGTTGTTCCGGTGCAAACGATACACGACCGATACCGGCGTGAATGATACCCGTTTTGTCAACACGAAAAGCAATTTTACCTTTTTTCACCTCTTTAACGGCATCTGCAATGTTTACTGTTACCGTTCCCGTTTTCGGATTCGGCATCAAACCACGCGGACCGAGAACACGCGCCACTTTACCAAGTTGCGCCATTACGTTAGGCGTAGCAATAATTACGTCAACATCGAGCCAGCCCTCTTGAAACTTTTTGATGTAATCTTCGAGACCGAAATAATCGGCACCGGCAGACATCGCATCGTTTTCTCTGTCAGGTGTACTCATGACTAAAACGCGTTTGGTTTTACCTGTACCGTGCGGTAAAGAAACCGTACCGCGAAGGGCTTGGTCTGCTTTACGCGGGTCAACACCCAAACGAACGTGAACGTCAACTGAAGCGTCAAACTTTGTTGTATTTACTTCTTTCACCAGTTTCATGGCTTCTTCAAGTACATACAAACGATTAGCATCCACTTTTTTTTCAGCTTCTTTTCTTTTCTTCGTTACTTGCGGCATAATCGAAAATTTTCAAGGTCAAACGTTTCTTGCGAAACTCCCTTTAGTGAATTAATAGCCATAAGCAATTAGCTTTGAGCTTTCAAATATTTTTATGCTCATATTTCATAGCTCATACCTCACAGCTTTACTTTGCCCACGGTGCTTTACCTTCGACAGTAATACCCAAACTGCGTGCTGTACCCGCCACCATTTTCATAGCAGATTCGACAGTGAAACAATTCAAATCGGGCATTTTGTTTTCGGCAATAGCACGAACTTGATCCCAAGTTACTTTTCCGACTTTTTTACGATTGGGTTCTGCCGAGCCGAGTTTTGTTTTCACTGCTTCCAATAACTGCATAGCAGCCGGAGCCGTTTTGATAACAAACTCGAATGACTTATCCTTGTAAACAGAAATAATAACCGGTAAGATTTTACCCGGAGTATCTTGCGTTTGCGCATTGAAGCGTTTGCAAAACTCCATGATATTCACACCTTTAGAACCGAGCGCAGGACCAATTGGTGGAGCAGGATTGGCTTGGCCGCCTTTCACTTGCAATTTAATAAAAAATTCTACTTCCTTAGCCATGCTAAAATTTATTTACTGTGTGTGGTGTCCTGCATCAAGTTTGGGAAGCAATCCCTTTCGGAATCGAGTCTGACGCAAAAACAAAAAATATTTTTCAACAAGAGGTCACAGTTTTGTTGAAAAACGGCGCAAAGATATGTTTTTATTTTTGAGTTATCAACGTTTTTAAAAGAAAATTACTGCCTAAATATTTTTATTTATTGCTGCTTCACATCCGTCATATACGTCAAAAATAAAAACGATGTCAATTTTTTAAAATATTTTTTCTCGAACTCAATTTCTGAAACCAAAATTACCAATTAAATGTTAACTTTGCGTGTATTTTCTTCGTACAAACTTTCCCTGTAATGGAAAAACTCATCAATTATTTCGAACATATTCCTTCGTTACACCGCAGTTTAATTTTAGCCGGCGGCATTGCCTTTTTTTGGCTCTTAGAAAGTGCTGTTCCTCTCGTATCGTTTCGTTACAACAAATGGCGACACGCCGGGGTGAATTTCTTTTTCACGTTTACATCCATCGTCGTCAATTTTTGTTTGGCGTTTATTTTGTTGCGCACAAGCGATTATGTGTCCACACATCATTTCGGCCTCTTGCAATGGGGGCGTGAGGTATTGGGCGTTGGGTATTGGGCATCGAATAGCTTACACCTAATACCCAATACCCAATACCTAATAGTTGAATGTATTGTCGGTCTGCTACTACTCGATTTAGTCGGTGCGTGGTCTGTGCATTACGTTGAACACCGCGTAAAATGGATGTGGCGTTTTCATATCATTCATCATTCCGACCAATTTATAGATACCACTTCCGCGAACCGCCATCATCCTGGCGAAAGTGTTTTTCGTTTTATTTTTACGACTGCTGCCGTTGTAATTTGTGGTGCGCCGATGTGGCTAGTATTTATGTATCAAACGATGTCGGTGGTGTTGACACAATTTAATCATGCCAATATCACGTTGCCGAAAGTGGTTGATGATGTTTTGAGTTGGGTCATCGTTTCGCCGGATATGCACAAAGTACATCACCATTACGTTCTACCTTATACGGATTCTAATTATGGCAATATTTTTTCGGTTTGGGACAGGCTATTCGGAACGTTTATGAAACTCGACCGCGAAAAAATTGTTTACGGCATTGATACGTTTCCGGATTCAAAAGAAAATGCACACATTCCACAACTTTTGAAAATTCCTTTTATGAAATACCGTTCACCGGTGGGTGCGAAATTTCAAGAATATAATAATAATCAAACGCTCGACGAGGATAATTCAATCCGTAAATTTATATAAAACCGTCGTCGAGGTTTTGAACCTCGACGACGGTAATTTCCAAAATATGGCAAACGAAAAAGAAAAAGGGCTGAAAACCCGAAATCTATCAACGAAGGGTATAGCCCTTCGAAAAAGAAATCAGACAGCGAAGAGTGAAACCCTTCGAAAGAAAAAATTCGATACAGGATTATTATTCAGAATTTTAAAATTAGCGAAACCCTATCGCAGTTTATTTATTTTTGCGGCGGTGTTGGCTTTAGTGTTAGCTCCGCTTTCCGGATTGCGCCCTCTATTAATTCAAAAAATGGTGGACGATCATATTTTTACCGGCGATATTTCCGGCATGACGCAACTTACGGCAATTCTCATTGGTTTATTAGTGCTTGAAGTGGTGCTGATGTATATTTTCGGTATGGCGACCTCATTTTTGGGTGCTTCGATTGTGCGCGACATGCGCGTCAATATTTTCAAACACATCACGAGTTTAAATTTAACGTATTTCGATAAAACCG
Source organism: Saprospiraceae bacterium (assembly GCA_043732145.1). Lineage (GTDB taxonomy): Bacteria > Bacteroidota > Bacteroidia > Chitinophagales > Saprospiraceae > JAAFJT01. The sequence goes on along the minus strand of JAYTIA010000065.1, from coordinate 4,303 downwards.
CTATCGGACAATCTACAACGCGCACGATCAACGATATAGAAACCATCAACGCCGTGTTTTCTGAAGGCATTATCACCATCATCGCCGATATGTTAACGCTGATTGTGATTCTCAGCATTATGTTTTACACGTCTTGGAAGTTGACTTTGGTTTGTATGGCAGTGATACCGTTTATGATTGTCGGTGTGCGTTGGTTTAAAAATGAAGTCGCCAAATCCTTTCAAGTTGTACGCAATGAAGTTTCACGCATGAATGCTTTTTTGCAAGAACACATCAGCGGTATGCGCGTCGTTCAGATTTTTAATGCCGAACAACAAGAAGCCGAAAAATTTAAAATTATTAATCGCGCATATACCGGTGCCAATTTACGGGCGATATTCGCTTATGCTGTTTTTTTTCCGTTTGTAGAAATTATTTCCGCTGCGGCATTGGGTCTTATGGTCTGGTACGGTGCGCGTGGTGTAATTGAAAATCATATTACACTCGGCGTTTTAGTTGCGTTTCCGGTCTATTTGAATATGTTGTTTCGTCCGGTAAGAATGTTGGCGGATAAATTTAACACGCTGCAAATGGGTATGGTTGCCGCCGGTCGCGTTTTTCAACTGATGGATGATGATACTTACGTAGAAAAATCCGGTACTTTGAAAACCGATAAAATAAAAGGTGATGTAGCGTTTAAAAATGTTTGGTTCAGCTATGATAGTCAGTTGAAAGTTCAAAGTGGAAAGTTCAAAGTGGAAAGCGATAAAGATGACTTTCAACTTTCAACTTTCAACTTTCAACTAAAAGACGTTTCTTTTTCTCTTAAAGCCGGTGAAACTTTGGCGATTGTCGGCTCAACAGGTTCCGGAAAGACAACGATAACAAGTGTGTTGAGTCGGTTTTACAATATTCAAAGCGGGTCTATTACGGTTGATGGTGTGGATATTCGCGATTACGATTTAAAAAATTTACGGAGTCATATTTCTGTGGTGTTGCAAGATATTTTTCTTTTTAGCGGTTCAGTTTTAGAAAACATAACTTTGCGCGACAAAACGATTTTGAGAGAAAAAGTAAAAAAATGTGCCGAGATGATTGGCGCGGATGAATTTATCGAGCGTTTACCGGGCGGGTACGACTATCAAGTGATGGAGCGCGGTGCAACGCTTTCAATGGGTCAGCGACAATTAATTTCGTTTGTCCGTGCTTTAGTTTTCGATCCGAATATTTTAATTCTCGACGAAGCCACATCTTCTATTGATCCGGAAAGTGAAGCAATTATACAATATGCCATCGAAAAAATTATTGCTCGACGTACAAGTATTATCATCGCGCATCGTTTATCCACTATTCGCCACGCGCAACATATTTTGGTGATGGATAAAGGTGAAGCTATAGAATTCGGTACTCACGCCGAACTTTTGAAAATAGAAAACGGGCGTTACAGAGAATTGTATGAAATGCAGTTTAGTCAGTTGGTTAGTTAGTTAGTTGTATTAAACTATCCAACTGACTAACCAACTAACTAACCAACTACCAATTATGAATATAGAAATAATAAACCAACCACTCAACTTAGATATTTATGGTTTTTCCGGCTGTGCCGTGAATAAAGATTATTCCGGATTAGCTTTCAGGTTAATGGATAAAATGTGGCAAACGGTAAAAGCATCCGGATTAAAACATAAAGGATTAAATATTTGGGTGTACGAACTTGATGAAAAAGTATTTGCCGGTGTAGAACTTGAAGAGCTACTTAATAAAGATACAATATTAGAACAAAAAAAAATTAGGCTTACTAAATACGCTTACTACAAACATATTGGTTCTTATGATTTATTAAAACAAGTAGGACAAAACTTACACAAAGAATTAAAGGAAAGAAATTTTGAGACGGGATTTCCTTATGTAGAAATTTACGGACATTGGACGAATGACGCATCAAAATTAGAAACAGAACTTTTGATATGCTTAAAGTAGAAAAAAAAATGAATGCCCGAGAAAAAAAAATATTTTTTTCAAAAAAAATAATGAAATATTTTCCGGTAAAAAAAATTTTCATTGTTCACTGTTCATTATTCATTTTATTTTCTTCTTGCTCCAAAGAAAAAATAATTTTTGAAAAAAATTATGACATCGCTCAACATCAATGGTTGTATAAAGATTCTTTGAGTTTTAGTTTCGATGTAAAAGATACAACTGCCGCTTACGATATTGAACTTACGATTAAGCACGACAATAATTATCCTTTCCAAAATTTATACACAACAATCTCGACTGTGTTTCCGAACAACGCGCGGGTATTGCAAACTTTAAATTTAGATTTAGCCGATAATACCGGCAAATGGGACGGTAGTAAAGACGCGATGAATCGCGTCTCTACAATTTTTAAAACCAAAATTAAGTCAGATGCTTTTTTCAGCGTACTCGGGAAACATACGATTACTTTATCGCAATTTACAAGACAAGATACTTTGTCGGGAGTTGAAAGCGTGGGTTTGGCGTTGATACAAAAGCAGATTCGTTAATTATATATTTGTCTGAATCAAGATTTTCATGATTTTCCGGATTAATAAAATTAAGTCTACTTAATTACTTCGTCAATCCTTAAAATCTTGAAAATCTTGATTCAGACAAATATATAAAATTCTTTTTTGAAAATTTCGTTCAATTCCATAAATATAATAAATTCGAGTTACTCTTCAATGAAAAAAAATTATACATCCGCTTTTTACTTTTTATTTTTTATTTTTCTCTCCATTAAAATTCACGCGCAACAAACCGCTACGATTTTCGGCGCTGTCACCGAATTGGACAACGCACCTATTCCGTTTGTGGCAGTGTCCGTTAAAGAAATCAATAAACTCGTTGAAACCAATGCTGCCGGTGAATACTCGATAGTCGTACCGGCAAATAAGCCCGTCACGCTCAAAATTAGTCGTGTCGGTTATAAAGAAGCGGAAAAAAGTTTGGGCGCGCTTGCTGCCGGTGCGCAACGCCGGATTGATGTGCAGTTGGTATCAAATACATCACAAGCGGAAGTAGTGATAAAAGACAACAGATTGAAAGACAACGGTATGATACGAGAAAATGTTAAAGATTTTCGTTTGCTACCGACAACAACCGGCAATATTGAATCGCTTTTGCCTTCAATTGCACTCGGTACAAACAGTGGTTCGGGGGGTGAACTCACTTCGCAATATCAAGTGCGCGGCGGCAATTATGATGAGAATTTGGTGTACGTCAACGATTTTGAAATTTATCGTCCTCAACTCATTCGCGCCGGACAACAAGAAGGTTTGACGTTTGCGAATCCGGATTTAATGCGCGATCTAAGTTTTTCTTCCGGTGGATTTGAAGCACGTTACGGCGATAAAATGTCGTCGGTGTTGGATATAAAATATAAACGCCCCGATTCTTTGCGCGGTTCTATAGCCGGAAGTTTGTTGGGCGGTTCGGCGCACGTTGAAGGTAGTTTGAAATTAAAAGATACTTCCGACTATCGTCGCTTTCGTTATTTAGTCGGTGCGCGATACAAAACGACAAAAAATTTACTCGGTGGCTTAGATGTTATCGGTCAATACGCACCGAGTTTTGCCGATATTCAAACTTATTTGACTTATGATTTGTCGCGAGCTTGGCAAATCGGTTTGCTCGCCAATTACAATTATAGTCAGTACAATTTTATTCCGCAGAGTAGAGCAACGGCATTTGGTCTCATCACTTTTACTTTGGGAGAGACGGTTACATTTTCGGGTCAAGAGAAAGATAAATTTGAAAACGGTATGGTCGGCGTGTCGCTCACCTATTTGCCGGAGCGCAAAAAAAATCCTTTCTTTTTAAAGTTCAATGCGTCGCGTTATCAAACGCAAGAAAAAGAAGGCATAGATATTTTGGGCAGTTACGTCATCGGCGAACTTGAAACAAATCCGAATAAAGATAATGCCGGCAGTATTGTTAATGTACTCGGCGAAGGTACGCAACAAAATTACGTGCGCAATCGCTTGTGGTCTTCCGTGACGAACATAGAACACAAAGGAGGTTATGAATTACAGTTGAACACCAATAAATCCGGTGTAACAGCCACTAATTTTTTTCAATGGGGTGTGAAATGGCAACACGAAGACATCAGCGATAACATCAATGAATGGGAACGCATTGATTCTGCGTTATACTCTTTGCCTTATAGCGACAGCGCGTTGCTGTTACACAAAGTTTATAAAACGCAAAATCAATTGAGTTCCGATCGGTTTTCCGGTTTCCTGCAAACGACCTATACGCACAAACGCGACAGCGTCGGAGAATTTCAAGCAACGTTTGGTTT
>JAYTIA010000064.1:0-2420 GCA_043732145.1 Saprospiraceae bacterium | reverse complement strand
GACAAGAATCGAGACCATAGACAATGGACAATAGACAATAGACAAAGAGAGATATTTTTATGAATTTCATTTATTGTTCGTTTATGCGTTATCGGTTTCAACCGACAACAAAATCAAAAATCCATTTTAACCCCAAAAATAAGTGTGCGTGGTGCCGGCACAGTTCCCCAATCTATTCCCACTGCTAAGTCGGATGATAAACCGGCACCGCGTGTATCGTTTGTATTGGCTTGAATTTCAGGATCCAAGCCCGTATATTTTGTCCACGTAAATGCGTTTTGAACGGTGGTATAAATTCTAATGGACACAGGACTACGGACATTAGACGTTGGACTTTTTCCATCGTCCATTGTCCATAGTCTATTGTCAAACTTAAATGTATATCCGAGTGTAATATTTCTGATACGCATATAAGAACCATCTTCAAGAAAGCGTGTTGAAGAACGCCGATTAGCATTTCTGTCGTCGGTTGTTACGCGCGGAAAATTTGTATTTGTGTTTGTCGGTGTCCAACGATTTAAAATATCTGCGTAAGAATTGAAGCCGCGTGATTGCGTTTCGTAAGCGAAATTGCCGTAAAGAAAATATACATCGTTGCCTTGTACACCTTGTCCGAGTATCGAAAAATCAAAATTTTTCCATGTCAAACTCGCATTCACGCCATAGGTAAAATTCGGAAACGGACTGCCGATGTGCGTTCTGTCTTTATCGTCAATTTTTCCGTCGCCGTTGATATCAACAAATCTTACATCACCGGGGCGTGTGTCAACAGATTGAAACGGACTTTTATCAATTTCTGCTTGCGTTTGAAAAATACCCGCCATTTTATATAAATTGAACGACCCTATTGGATAACCCGGTTCCGTTTTCGTGAGCGGACCATCGGACAAACCAAATCCGCCGAGAATCGGTTCACTGCCGGCAATTGAAAGCACTTGATTACGCACGAAAGAAATGTTCGCACCTATATTATATATGAGTCCGCCTGGTGATGAATGTCCTTTAAAAATTAATCCCAACTCCAAACCTTTATTTTCTATGGAGCCGGCATTTACATACGGCGGATCTTGCGCACCACCCGATTGCGGTATCGGTACGCGCACCAAAACATCATCCGTTTGTTTGCGATAAATATCGGCGATGAAAGTAAAGCGATCTTTCCAAAAACTCATATCCAAACCGAAATTTGTTTGCGTCGTGGTTTCCCATTTAATATTGCTGTTGCCGGTTGCCACTACCGTTGCACCGGTTACAATTTGATCGCCGAAAGTATAAACACGTTGTCCGGTTTGCACCAACGAACTGTACGGATAAACACCGATGTCTTGATTGCCTAATTTTCCCCAACTCCCTCTGAATTTTAAATTGGAAATGAAATTAACATTTTTGAAAAAAGATTCGTTGGAAACATTCCATGCTGCGGAAACGGAAGGAAAAACACCCCAGCGATTATTCGGACCGAAACGCGAAGAACCGTCGCGACGTACAGACGCACTCAGAACATAACGGTGATCATAAATATAACTGCCTTGTGCAAAATAGGAAAGTAAAGCCCATTCGGTAGCGACACCGGACGCGCCAATATTTTTTATATCAACCGGAATACTTGCGTTGATGTAGCGAAATAAAGGATCGGTACGTGCAAAATTATTGGCGGACGCACCCAAATAATCTGTATGATTTTGAATCGCTTCCATACCCACTAAAGCTGAAATGCGGTGCTTGCCAAAATCTTTATTAAAATCTGCTGTCGTATTCCAAGTTAAAGTTTGATTGAAAATTCTGCCTTCGTTGAGTGATGTCGGATTGTAAATCGCATCGGACAATCTTTTTTTAAATAATTTACTGTTTTCAAATAAAAAATCACCACCGAGACTTGTGCGTAATTTTAATCCGTCAATAATACCGAGTTCAGCAAAAACATTTCCGAAAGCGCGATAGCGTTTAATTGTCCAATCCGTTGCATCAATTAAAGCTAAAGGATTAGCGTTACCGTCTCCGAAAAGCGACGGGTCGCCCAGTAAAGAAGATACATTAATGTAACTGCCGTCAGCATTTCGAATCGGAAAAACCGGCGCGGCAATTAATGCGTAACGAATCCCGCTCAATTCATTTCCCGGTCCGAAACCGTCACCGGATGAGTTGACGACTTTTCTGTTCGTGACGGCAAAAGAAAAATTATTGCCGACTTTAAATCTTTTGTTGCCGAGTTCACCGTTGAAACGCAATTGATAGCGATCGAAACCTTGTCCTCTGAAAATACCGTCTTGAGTTTGATATTCGCCCGAAACATAAAAACTGCCATTTTCACTGCCACTCATCGCACTCAAAGCATAATGCTGAATGTTTGCCGGTTTAAAAACCAAACTCAACCAATCGTTGTCGGGCAAAGTGTCTAAAATATTTGTATTGTAAGTCGG
>JAYTIA010000063.1:0-2422 GCA_043732145.1 Saprospiraceae bacterium | reverse complement strand
CATTTAGAACTCAGATAATTTCTGAATTGGCATCCCGCAGCTATTTTTTTTATTTCAAATCTAAAGATAGTTTTTAATAAAAAAAAAAATCAAAAATTTTAACACAAACATTATTTCAAGTTGTCGTATATTTGTAAAAATTTGTCGAATTTTTATGATTTATAACTTTACAATGAAAAAAATATTTTATTTCATAGTTTTACTATTCGTTTGTTCGCAAACTATTTTCGCACAAACACCCACTTGGTCCGGAAAAATAGCAACTATCGTTTATACAAACTGCGCTAAATGCCACCGAACAAATGGCATCGCACCTTTTTCTTTACTCACTTATCAAGATGCTTACGCACACCGATTGAGTATTCAATCTTCTGTCAATTCCGGTTATATGCCGCCTTGGCCGCCGGATGTAACTTATAGTCATTTAGCTTTTGAACGTGTTCTGAGTGTAAGCGATAAAAAAGCGATCAACGATTGGGTGAACGGAGCTGCACCGAGTGGCGATTTATCCGCCGCGCCTCCTACACCCGTTTATTCTAATGCCGGAGAAATTGCTATACCTGATTTAAAATTAATCGCACCAACTTACAGCGTTAATACGCCGACGGATTTATATCGCTGCTTCGCTATTCCCAGTAATTTACTCAACGATCAATTCGTAACAGAAATTGAAGTCATACCGGGAAACAGAAAAGTAGTGCATCATGTTTTGGCTTATCAAGATACTACACAAGCACTATTGAAACAAAATGGGGGCGACGGAAAACCGGGTTACACCAATTTCGGCGGAACGGGTTCGAGTCTTTCAAAATTAATTGCGGCTTGGGTGCCGGGACAAGGTAAATTTAGTTTTCCGAAAGGGATGGGTGTTAAGCTGACAAAAAACTCGGTGATTGTTTTACAAGTACATTATCCCGGCGGCGTAACGAATGAAATAGACAGTACGAAAATTGTTTTCAAATACGCCGGTGCCGGCGTAACACTCCGCGAAGTGCGTTCCGAACCCATTTTAAACCATTTATCAAATATTAATGCGCCGATAAATATACCTGCCGGCTCGACTCGAAGTTATAAAGAAAAATTCACGATTCCGAATTTGGGTTTTGATATTTCTGTTTTGGGAATCGCACCGCACGCGCATTTAATCAACAAAACTTTTAAAGTTTATGCCGTTTTGCCGAGTGGTGATACGCTGAAAGCCATCAATATTCCGAATTGGGATTTTCATTGGCAGGGTTTCTATAGTTTCAGAAATGTTCAAAGGATTCCGGGCGGTACGACGCTTTATGCGGAAGCAAGTTACGACAATACGGCAAACAATCCCGCAAATCCAAACTCGCCACCCAAAAATGTGGTCGCCGGTGAAGCTACAACAGATGAAATGATGATTACCTATTTTCAATTTTTAGCACCGTACCAAGCGGGCGACGAAAATATTGTAATCGATTCATCGCCAATCGTTTCCGATGTAACAGATATAGAGCGTGCTAAAGTATCTCTGTCGTTGTCACCGAATCCGATGCAACAACAATCAACTTTGCAATTCAATTTACCGACCGATGATGCTTTGAGTATTGATATATTCAATGTTTCGGGCGAATTAATAAAATCTATTGCACATACTCAAAAATTTCTTTCAGGCAGTAATCAATTCCAAATGAATGTAGCGGATATTCCGACGGGTATTTATTTTGTGCGTATACAGTCCGATAAGTTTTATGGTGTAGAGAAGTTGATTAGACAATAGACAATGGATAATATTAAAATTGAAATTTGTGCGGGTTCGCTATCATCTGCCGTTACTGCACAAAACGGCGGTGCAAATAGAATCGAACTTTGCACTGCACTTGAAGTAGGTGGACTTACGCCGAGTGCGGCAGTTATTTTAGAAACTCGAAAAAGATTGACGATTGGTGTTCATGTCCTCATTCGTCCGCGTGCCGGTGATTTTGTTTACTCCGATGATGAATGGTTAATGATTCAAAACGATATTATTTTTTGTAGAGACAACGGGTGTGATGGTGTCGTCGTTGGTTGCTTAAATAATGAGGGTACTTTCGATTTAGGCAAAATGGAAAAAATGGCGGATTTAGCGTATCCGATGGATATAATTTGTCATCGTGCTTTCGATAGAACGAATAATGCCGAAATTGCTTTGCAACAACTCATTGATTTAAAATACCAACGCGTTTTAACGTCCGGACAAGCAGCCTCCGCTCCGGAAGGAAAAAATAAACTGAAAGAATTAGTAGCTCTTGCAGAAAATAAAATTGAAATTATGCCCGGGAGTGGCGTTCAAGTATCGAATTTAAAAGATTTAATCGAATACACACAAGCACGTCATTTTCATTTAACGGCGAAAAAATCCATCAAAAGTAATTTTAAAAGCAATGATACAGGCGTAAAGTTCAATCTGAACAGC
>JAYTIA010000062.1:0-6460 GCA_043732145.1 Saprospiraceae bacterium | reverse complement strand
TATTCATTCGGTCGCGTTTGCGGACGGTATTGCAATTTTATAAAACCGGCATTATTTATAGTTGCTTTAATCGTGCGCGCCATATCCATGCGTTGCACTTCCGACTCCGAACGCCGCCGCAACTCACTGATTGTTTTATAAAAATTTTCATTGAAAATTAATCCTTGAACATTCGGAAAAGTTAATGACCATATATAAGGTGCTTTATCGTTCGGCACGTGATTCAGAATTAATTTCTCTTTGTTTCTTCGGTACCAATACGTTACGCCAAAAATTAAAATACCGGAAATCAAAAGCGTTAACCATTTCCAATTATTCATTCGCCGATAATTCCAACCGAAATGCCAGGTCTCTTGCGGTTCGAGCGAAGAAATATCCGGCGTGTGTTGAAAAGGTTTGTAAGCAATAGTATCTGTATTTTGTTTTGCAAATTGATTGATGTAAAAAGTATCCGTCTGAAAATAATAGGTGCGTGTGTAAGACGAATCATTTTTCAACGTAAACTTAAACGCCGTTGTGTCTTCACCTTTCGAAATCGGTGTGTAATATAAACAGATTTTGCCTTCTTTTTCGTCGCGGTGCGGCATACGCAAACGTGCGTGAATAAATTTCTTTTCATCCAATCGTTCTATACGTTTTACCAAAATTTTTTTCTCTAAACTATCGAAACAAAATGATTGTTCTTTGGGGTCGAGCATATTCACAAAAATAGTTTCGGAAACGATTATGGGATTTTCTATCGGCGGTGGTGAAGGTTTTATTTTTGAAAGATATTTTTCACGAATTTCTTTCCCGATAAAAAAAAATAGTGGAATTAAAACCAGCGCGGTAATCCACAAAAAATATTTTTTGAAAAAATTATTTTCGGAAGTTTTTTTTTCGGAATTATTTTGAAAATTATTTTGAAAATTATTTTCATCCGAATTTTGTTTTGAAAATTCTTCTAAAGTTTTTTCAAAAATTTCGTAAAAAATAATTTGTTGCTCTTTATCGTGCGCGAGTAACGGTGTGATTAAAGTTTTGAGTTGTGCCGGTTCGGTGTTGTCAGGCAATTGATTGACAAAATCGCGCAAACGCAAATGTACATCCGTGCCGAGTCGGTGCGAACTGTCTGCGGTTTCCCACGCAGCAATCAACACGGAAAGAAAAGCGGATATTTTTGCGCGGTTGTTTGTCAAATCGTTATTCGTTATTCGTTATCTGTTATTCGTTCATGCATTCTATAAAAATGCACCAACGCATAAACTACTCACCGGCTCTTCAATGCTGCCACATAAATTGCCTCTTGCAATTCTTCCACGTCCACCATATTAAAATCCACATCATCAGTTTGTCGCCGTTTTTGCAACACCAACAGTCGCGTGAATTTTTCGATAATATTTTTTATTTTATACACCGGAAATTTATTTTCCGTCGCTCTTTGAAACCATGAAGAAATTTCATTGGCGGGCATCGGCATTAAATCCGTTATCAAGCAACACATATCGGCATTTTCACCGGCGAGAATAGTTTCCAAAGCAGGCGGTTTCATACTGGGTGTTTTATAAGCACCGGGGAAATTAATCACCAAAAAAAATAAAAACGTTGGTTGTGTTTGCACATTTTTTTTAAAAGTTTCCATTAACCATTGCACATAGCGTGTTACTTCATCATCCCATTCATCGGCATCTATTTGAAAAATAAAAGTGAAATATTTGAAAGGCAATTGCAAAGTTTTGGAAATGAGTAAATCTTCGATGGCAATATTTTCTTGATTAAATTTAGACAAACGGTCCGCAAAATATTTTCTGAATTTGCGTTGATGTGTATCGGCATCTATACCTAAAGGCAAGTCCGGAATTTTCGGGCGTTCGACGGTTGTTACACCGGTTTGCCGATTTTCACGTTCGTAATTTATCGCGTTTGATTCATCAATCAAAACATTTTCAATAATATCATAGACTATGCGTTCCGCAAAACTGCGCGGTCTTTGCGTATCCGGACAACCTACCATAAAATAAAATTGATGCGGTAATTTGAGATGCAATCGAAAGAATTTCGTATAATTACTGAAAGGCGATTGTCTATCGCTGTTTACCAATTGTATTTTCCCGAGCGGTTCCAAATCGAGTTGTGCGATGTCACGCACGTAACTGTCGGGCTGTTCGTCGGTTGGGATAATATCTTTTTCCGTCAAAGAATTTATAATACTCAAAAGTGCGTTCGCCACTTTATTGCGTTGCAGTTCGTACTCGTTACGCGGAATAATGCCTTTGACGTTAAAATCCGTTTCATTTTGCTCAAACATCCCGCTGTTCTGAATAATCGCCGGTTGCCACATCGAAGTTTCGGATACGCCGTCCCTCAATCTCTGAATAGCATCGCGGTATTGAGAAGCAGAGAGGAGTGTTTGTATATCTTTTTTAAAATCGAGTAGCACCATTTTTTTCAATTACGAATTACGAATTAAAAATTACGAATTAAAAAAGTGTTGAAGCCCCATCGAACAATTCATAATTTTTAATTTTTAATTCGTAATTGATTTAAGCATCTCCAAATCTTCTTTATTTTTTGCTAAAACCGAGAAAGACATATTTAGTTGCGCTTTTTCGCTTGAACTTAAATTACCGCTCGTCAATTTTGACACCGGAAAACCAATTTGTTCCAACAAAATTACCCAGTAAATAAGTTCGGACGTTGCCGGCATTTTTTTCATTTTCAAATCGCGCACCATTTGAAAATAATTAATAGCTGCTTTCAAATCAGTTTCGGAAATCGTATCTGTTTTTGTACTCAAAATCGTGAGTAAATCTTCAGGAGTCGGGAACGGAATATGAAAATACACCACACGTCGCAAAAACGCATCCGGCAGATTTTTTTCGGAATTTGAAGTCAAAATTATAATCGGACGCAGGTTTTTAGCGGCTTTAAATTCTTTATTGCTCAATTCCGGAATGACGAAACACAAATTTTCTATCGAAGCGAGCAAATCGTTCGGAAAATCGCGCGGCGCTTTATCTATTTCATCAATCAAAACCACTAAACGTTTTTGTCGTCGGATCGCTTCGCCGAGGGCATTGAAATGAATAAATCGCGCTTCAATTTCTTCCGAACTCAATGCAATTTCATGATTTTGATTGTATTGAAAATGCCCGAGTGCATCGTATTTATAAAATAAATCGTTGGCAGTTGATGTCGTTTGGGCGTTAAACACTAAAGGCAAACCCAAATCGAATTGATGTGCGACATGATAAGCCAATTGCGTTTTTCCCGTACCCGGTTCGCCGGTGAGTAAAAGCGGTTGCCCGACAGATAAAGCGACATTGACGGCATCTGCCAAAGAATCGGAAGGCAAATACAATGCAGCATTATTGATTTTATCATTGGGTGAAAAATCGGGTAAAACTGCCGGCGTTTGTTTTTGGTAAAGCTGAAAAGGCATTTTTATTAATGATGAACGATGAACGATAAATTATGAATCCTTTTGTTATCACATTTAAGTGTACTCAAAAAATTTATTATTTTCATTTATTTACTTAGATGTTAACGTGATAGGGTTTTAAATTCGGTTTTTTTCATCACAAATATAATTAATTGTTTAGTATTTCAAACAAGTTTATGATAAAAACGTAAATAATAATCAAAAAAATGTAAAAATAATTTTTGTTTTTTTAGATAATTTCAAAACAATTTGTATTTTTGTACTAAACATTTTTTATCATTTAAACTTTAAACAAAATGAATATTTTACTCATCCTACTTGTGATTATTGCCATCCCGCTTATTGTAGCACTATTTGTAAAAAAAGATTACGCCATTACGAGAGACATCATCATCAACAGACCGAAACAAATTGTGTTTGACCATATTAAATTTTTGAAAAACCAAGATGATTTTACTACTTGGGCAACAATGGATCCGAGCATGAAAAAAACTTATACCGGCACTGATGGTACACTCGGTTTTATTTCTGCTTGGGATAGTGAAAATAAAAAAGTTGGCAAAGGCGAACAGACAATAATAAAAATCACGGAAGGCAACAGCATTGAATCGCAATTGCATTTTATTAAACCTTTTGAAGGATTTGCCGATGCTAAAATGTCAACCGAAAGCGTTGATTATAACACAACAAAAGTAACGTGGAATATGTCAAGCAGTATGAAATATCCGATGAACTTAGCGTTGTTGTTTATGAATATGGAAAAAATTATTGGCGATGATTTTGCTATCGGGCTTTCTAATTTAAAAAATAAAATGGAATCGAAATGACAAATTAAAACGATTTAAAAGAAGCATACAAATTGATAAAATTTTCATTCGGCTTATGTAATATTGCAAAATGATTTCACAAAAAACGGTACAACTTATTTTAGATACGGCACGCATTGAAGACGTTGTCGGTGATTTCGTCACGCTGAAACGTCGCGGTGCGAACTTAATGGGCTTGTGTCCGTTTCACAACGAAAAAACGCCGTCGTTCGTCGTCAGTCCGGCAAAAAATATATGTAAATGTTTCGGTTGCGGAAAAGGCGGAGACCCGGTGCGTTTCATCATGGAACTGGAAAATTACACTTTTCCGGAATCTTTGAAATGGCTTGCCAAACGCTATAATATAGAAGTCGAAGAAATTATTTTGACGCAAGAAGCGATTGAACAACGACAAGAGGCAGATTCGCTGCACATTGTGAATGAACGCGCATTGAAATTTTTTCAAGACCAACTCTTTGAGACCGATAAAGGAAAAAGTATCGGTTTATCCTATTTCAAATCGCGGCAATTCAGAGAAGAAACGATACGTCGTTTCGGTTTGGGTTTCGCTTCCGAACAAGGCGATACACTCACAAAAACTTTAGTCGGCGAAAATTATTCCATTGATTTACTCCGCAAATTAGGCTTAACTACGCAATTTGATCGCGATTTTTTTCGCAACCGCGTGATGTTCACGATTCATAATCTCTCCGGCAAACCGATTGCTTTTGCCGGTCGCATTATGAAAACGGATGCGAATGCGCCGAAATATATCAACTCGCCTGAAACGGAAGTTTATAATAAAAGTAAAACACTTTATGGTTTGTATCAAGCACGAAAAGCGATTCAGAAAGCAGATGAATGTATTTTATGCGAAGGTTATACGGATGTCATTTCGTTGCATCAAGCCGGTATTGAAAATGTCGTCGCATCGAGCGGTACATCCCTTACGATGGAACAAATTCGTTTGATAAAACGCTTTACACCCAATGTAAAAATTATTTACGATGGTGACGCAGCAGGTATTAAAGCCGCTTTGCGTGGTATGGATTTGGTTTTGGAAGAAGACCTCAATGTGAAAATTGTTTTACTGCCCGACAAAGAAGATCCGGACAGTTTTGTTCAGAGCGTTGGTGCCGAAAATTTTATTAAACATATTGCCGAAAAATCGCGCGATTTTATTTTCTTCAAAACAGAATTACTTTTAGAAGATGCCGGCAACGATCCGGTAAAAAAATCGAAACTGATAAAAGATATTGTAACGAGCATTGCAAAAATTCCGGATCCAGTTAAACGTCAACTTTACACCCGCGAATGTGCCGCGATCATGCGCGTTGACGAAAGTATTTTGATTGGTGAAACCGGAAAATTGGTGCGTAAAAGTTTAGAAGAAAAAAAACAACGCGGTAATGCTGCACCGTCGCCTACTTTTTTGGATGAAGTTGCAGCGCCCGGTGATAATAAAGAACCTGATGAAAATACACTGATAGAAAAAAAAATAGCACCGACAAGCGATGCAAATTTTTTGGAGCGCGATATTGCACGAATTTTAGTAACTGCCGGACATGAAATTTATGATGACACCACTAAAATTACTGTCGCTCAATTTATTATTTCCAATATCGAAGACGTTTTGAACGAGTTTGATAGTCCGGTTTATCAACGCATTGTGAGTGAAGCGCATAAACAAATTCAATCCGGTGAACCCATTATTGCCGGTTTATTTTTAAATCACGAAGATAGTCATGTGCGCAATTTCACATCCGGTATGATGACATCGCCTTATGAGTATTCGCACAATTGGGAAGAAAAATTTAATCGTCCTTTGGAAACCCAGTTAATGCCCGAAAAAAATTTTAAACTCGACAGCGAACAATCTGTCAAACGTTTTAAACTCAGCAAGTTCAATAAATTGTGCCACATCAATAAAGAAACCATAAAAAAAGCCGAACAAGTCGGCGATATGAATTTGTTGATGAAGCATTTGAAAATCCAACAGCGATTGGAATCTATGCGGAATAATTTGGCTAAGGAATTGAATTTGGTGATTGTTTAATAATTGGCAGTTGGCAATTGCCGGTTAAGAATTTTTCAAGTGTGAAATAGTTTATAAAAATTTTTCTTTTCTAAATCATTTGGTTCTTTGACAATTCTAATGGAGGCTATTCGAGATAGCCATAGTTTTTAGCCTGAGATGCTTAAAGTTGGGCAATCCGTAAGATATTCTTTTGAC
>JAYTIA010000061.1:0-2428 GCA_043732145.1 Saprospiraceae bacterium | reverse complement strand
ATCCGGCAGAATTAATTATGCAAGAACGGACGGATAAACTGTTTGAATACCTTCGAACGCAATTTGATTTTATCCTCATTGATTCACCGCCGGCAGGTATTGTCGTTGATGCCATACTCTTAGCTAAATATGCAGCTACTACACTTTATGTGACGCGATTTGGCGTGACTAAAAAAGCGCAATTACGTATTATTGACCAGTTGTACAAAGAAGGTAAATTACCCAATCCGAGTATTGTATTAAATGCAGTGAAAACAGGTAGTGGTTACGGATATGGGTATGGTTACGGATATGGATATGGATATGGGTATGCTTATGGTGAAGAAAAAACGAGTAGAGGTTTTTGGAAAAGATTGAAAGGAAAAAAGAGTTAGAGATGAGAAGGAATGAAAACAAAAACAATAAGAAAATATGAAAGTTGTAATTTTTGCAGGTGGATTGGGCACACGTCTAATGGAAGAAACGGAAGCTCGCCCGAAACCGATGGTAGAAATTGGTGGGAAACCAATACTGTGGCATATCATGAAAATATATGAACACCACGGCTTCAATGATTTTATCATTTGTCTGGGTTATAAAGCACACATGATAAAAGAATACTTTCTCAATTATTATTTATATAATTCCGATGTCACTATTGAATTAGAAAAAAACAAAGTCGAAGTACATACATCTAATACTGAATCTTTTAAAATTACGCTTATTGATACAGGCTTAAATACAAATACAGCAGGGCGTTTAAAAAGAGTTCAAAAATATATAGGCGATGAAACTTTCATGCTCACTTATGGTGATGGTGTATCGGATATCAATCTCCCTGAACTTGTAAAATTCCATAAAAGTCATGGCAGACTGACAACTTTAACTTCTGTTCAAATACCTGGGCGATACGGCAATATAGAAATCGAAACAACAGGTATTATAAAAAACTTCCACGAAAAACCGGATGGTGACGGTATGTGGATTAACGGCGGCTTTTTTGTAATGGAGCCGGGTATATTTAATTATTTGCAAGGCGATATGGAGGATATTCAATGGGAAAAAAAACCGCTCGTTGAAATCGCCAATGACGGACAATTAGCAGCCTATAAACATCACGGATTTTGGAAAGCAATGGATGCGATGCGCGATAGAATAGAATTGGAAGCACTTTGGAATTCGGGTAAATCGCCTTGGAAAATATGGTAATAAATACAATGTCTTACGCTCATTTAGAATCTTACTATAAAAACAAACGCGTTTTTTTGACGGGACATACCGGCTTTAAAGGGTCTTGGTTATTATACTGGTTGCATTTGCTGGGTGCGGAAATAAAAGGATATGCTTTAGCTCCTGAAAACGAACAAGATTTATTCAATGTTATCAAGGGGCAAGAATTGTGTACGTCTGTCATTGCCGATATTAGAGATAAAGACCGATTAGAAAAAGAAATTTTAGGTTTTCAACCGGATTTTATTTTTCATTTAGCCGCTCAACCCCTTGTACGATTGTCCTATGAAATTCCTTCCGAAACTTTAGCCGTGAATGCTATCGGCACGGCATATCTTTTAGATGCGGTTCGCCAACTTACTAAACCTTGTTCGGTCGTTTTAATTACAACCGACAAAGTTTATGAAAATAAAGAATGGCATTATCCTTATCGAGAAACAGATCGTCTCGGCGGTTACGACCCTTATAGTGCCAGTAAAGCGTGTGCAGAACTTATTGTCAGTTCTTATCGCAATTCTTTTTTTAATCCGACAGATTATAAAGCGCACACGAAATCAATTGCAAGCGCACGAGCAGGAAATGTAATTGGTGGCGGTGATTGGGCAAAAGACCGCATTATACCGGATATAGTACGTGCATTGAGTAAAAACGAACCTGTTATTGTGCGTAACCCCAATGCAGTGCGTCCTTGGCAACACGTTTTGGAACCGGTTGGTGGCTATTTACATCTCGGTACTAAAATGGTAGACGATCCGATTAAATATGCAGAAGCATGGAATTTTGGACCGTTATCTGAAGATAATTTAACAGTTAAAGACCTGTTAGAAATCGCCATTCCAATTTGGGAAAGTGGTTCTTATACTACACCTCCGTTTCCGGAAGCTTTACACGAAGCTAAATTATTAAAATTAGACATCAGCAAAGCCATAAATGAATTGAACTGGCATCCAAAAATCAATGCCGGTAAAGCTATTCAATGGACAATAGAGTTTTACAAAAATAATAGCGTAGATAGTTCAAAGATGATGTCTCATCAGATCAACGCATATCAAACAATAAATTAAAGTATGGCTTTTAAAAATTTTGATACATCTTTAGAGGAGCAACTCAGACAAATTGCTCATTTGAAAACACAACAATCTATCATTCCCGGCGAAAATTATATTCCTGTCACCGGAAAAGTTTTGGATGCCGATGATTTATTATTTGGTGTAGATGC
>JAYTIA010000060.1:0-2435 GCA_043732145.1 Saprospiraceae bacterium | reverse complement strand
AGTCACCAATTCGGCGGCATCACGGTTTTTCAAAATCAAATGGCAATGCTCGCCGATTCTATTAAAGCGCACAAATTAAAACCGATGATGTTCACCACCAAATCAACGCAACCGCTTTTAAATTTCAAATGGATTTTTACCCTGATTCTCGGTTTGTTGACGGGGGAATGGTTTATGCGACGGTATTTTGGTGGATATTAAAATCGCAAGCGTTTGAACATTAAAACCTGTGAGCATCGAAGAGGGATAATTATTTCTAAATCAAACCAAATTAACTCATGTCCACATCTTTCAGCTATACAAGTGGAACAAGCACACAACCACTTTTGGGTATTACCATCGGTGATATGTTTGATCAAACTGCCGACAAGTTTCCGGATAATGACGCACTCATTGTGCATCATCAAGATATTCGATTGACATATAAAGCGTTGAAAAAAATGGTTGCCAATTGTGCGAAAGCTTTTATTGCTCTGGGTGTTAATAAAGGCGATCGCGTCGGTATGTGGTCGCCGAATAGATATGAATGGACGGTAGTGCAGTTTGCAACGGCGAAAATTGGAGCTATATTGGTTAATATCAATCCGAGTTATCGTTTGAATGAATTGGAATACGCGCTCAATCAGTCGGGTTGTAATGTTTTGGTGACCGCCGATGTATTTAAATCTGCTGATTTTACGAGTATGTTGGAGACTTTAGCACCGGAGTTGTTGCGTTGTAAAAAAGGAGAACTAAAATCGGTACGCTTGCCACAACTTCATACGATTATACATTTAGGAACAGATGACAAGCATGGTATGTGGCATTGGGAGAGTTTTATGAAAGAATCAAAAAAATCAAGCGATGAGGATTTAGAGATATGTCAAAAAAATCTCGGGTTTGATGAGCCGATTAATATTCAATATACAAGCGGTACAACCGGATTCCCTAAAGGTGCGACTTTGAGTCATCATAATATTTTAAACAACGGTTATTTTGTGGGCGAAATTTTGAAGTTGACGGACAGAGATCGCTTGATTATTCCCGTGCCACTCTATCATTGTTTCGGCATGGTAATGGGAAATTTAGCTTGCATATCGCATGGAGCCGCCATGATTTATCCGAGTGAAAGTTTTGAACCGGCTGCTGTTTTGAAAGCAGTTGAACGCGAAAAAGCCACTGCTATTTTTGGTGTTCCGACGATGTTTATTGCCGAATTAGATTTGCCGGATTTTTCAAAATATAATCTCACGAGTTTGCGGACCGGTATTATGGCGGGTTCACCTTGTCCGATTGAGGTGATGAAAAAAGTGCAAAGCATTTTGCACGTTCCCGAAATGACAATTTGTTACGGCATGACGGAAACAAGTCCGGTGAGTACGCAAACGCAATTAGGCACGCCGCTTGAAAAACAAGTCAGTACGGTCGGACAAATTCATCCGCATCTCGAAATTAAAATTATTAATCCTGAAACCGGATTAACAGTGCCGTGCGATACATCCGGCGAACTCTGTACACGCGGTTACAGCGTCATGTTGGGTTATTGGAACAATCAAACCGCTACAAAATCGGCAATTGATATGGCAGGTTGGATGCATACCGGCGATTTAGCAACGATGGATAATGAAGGTTATATAAAAATAGTCGGGCGCATCAAAGATATGATTATCAGAGGTGGTGAAAATATTTATCCGCGAGAAATTGAAGAATTTTTATACACGCACCCGAAAATCAGCGACGTGCAAGTTATCGGTATTCCCGATGCGAAATACGGCGAAGCAGTGATGGCTTGGGTGCGTCCGAAAGAAGGCGAGACAATTACACTTGAAGAAATAAAAAGGTTTTGTTTCAACCAAATCACGCATTTCAAAATACCGCAACATCTCCGTATCACCGAGTCTTTTCCTATGACTATCTCAGGGAAAATACGCAAAATTGAAATGCGCGAAGTGAGTATTAAAGAACTCGGTTTGGAGAATGTCTTAGGTACTAAAATGGCATGAACGTTGTAATCATTTCCGAGAAATATTTTTCAAAAACATAAACGGCGGACCCACTTTAAAATTAATTTTTGGTTTACTGTTAGTCGGTGCGACAGAAAAATTACCCAACACAATATCCGGTTTGCCGTCGCCGTCCACATCATCGGCATCCATCGTTAGCCATCTGCCGGCGTTTGTCGTACTTAATGAATGTGGTTTGAATTTATTGTCGCCCATGTTTTCCAAATAAACAAATCCTTCGTTCGGCATATTCACATAATCTGCAAAAAAAGAAATAACGGCTAAATCCACATCCCCGTCGCCGTCAAAATCGCGCGCACAAACTTTGAATGCACCGTTGAGAGGATAAAAAAATTCTTGTTTAAATTCGTTTTTGCCGTTGTTAATAAAAATATAAACGCCATGAAAAGGTTTCAGTATTTTGGAATAATCCGCATTGTCGCCGGCGGTGTA
>JAYTIA010000059.1:0-2436 GCA_043732145.1 Saprospiraceae bacterium | reverse complement strand
GCGCGAAATCTTACGCTTGGTCATCTCAGCCTTCAATTGCTTCGAGTGCTTTGAGCAGTACGATAGGCGATACGGTAAAACTTTATACGGTTTTTTTACCTGCGTTTGGTTACGATATTATCTGTACGGCAACAGATGCAAACGGTTGCGTCAATACGGCGAAGAGAAGTTTAGTCGTTCATCCGTTACCGAAAGTGACAATTAATCCGATTCCTGATTCTATTTGTGTGTCAGCCGCTCCGATAAAACTTAGCGGCTATCCTGATGTCGGTGGTACTTATTTCGGCACATGCGGTATTTGCGTTCAAGGCGATTATTTTTATCCGCAATTTGCTTCTTTAGATCCACAAAAACCGAATACAATTTCGCACAAAGTAAAAGACTCTTACGGTTGCGAAAATGCGCCAAGTATTGTCATCAATGTCAAAGATTGTACGTGTTTAACACCGGTGACGGTTTTTGCCGGTAATGATTTAAGCATTTGCGAAAATTCTATCGTCATTTTGCACGGAAAATATACGAATGCAACTTCTGCAACGTGGACAACCAATGGAACAGGACAGTTTGGCGACATACAAGCGCCGACGACAACTTATTCTCCTTCATTTGCAGATTTTACTAAAGGTTCCGTCGTCATAAAATTTGCTGCCGATGCGCCGATAACACCGACTTGTAATATCCGCGCCGATTCTTTTACTTTAACTTTGGCGAAAAAATCTGTTTCCAATTTCTATCAAAATATTTGTAAAGGCGATAGTTTCCGGATAAAAACGATTTGGTATAAACAATCGGGTAATTACAGCGATACGCTCACGAACATTTACGGTTGCGATAGTATCGTGAACGTTAATTTATCAGTCAACAAAACCGATTCTACTTTTTTCTTTTTGACGACATGTAACGCTTCGGAAGTAGGTGTGAAATACACGACGCTTAAAAATTCAAAAAACTGCGACTCTGTTATTGTAATGAATATGCGCTTTACGCCGGCGACAACTTCAACGATTAGTAAAAGTATTTGTGCCGGCGACAGTCTTTTATTTCAGAATAAATATTTGAATCTGCCGGGTACTTATACTTTCAAAACACTAAACGTAAATAGTTGCGACAGTACCATCACTTTAAATTTATCATTAAATGCGGTGAATAAAATTTTGAAAACAGCAACAACTTGCAATTCGAATAAAGCCGGCACGAGTCAAGAAATTTTTAAAAACGTTTTTGGTTGTGACAGCACCGTTATTACAACCACAACTTTCGTTCCTTTAGATACTTTTAAAATTTCCGGCGCTACTTGCGATTTACCCTCTGCCGGTACTTTCGTGAAAAAATATACCGGTAGCGGCGGATGCGATTCGGTGGTGTCAACGATACTCAAGTATGCCAAATTTTCGGAAACAAATTTAACAAAGTCAATTTGTAAAGGAGACAGTGTTTTTTTTAACAACCTTTGGCTAAAAGGCACGGATACTTCTCAATTCGGATTATCTACTTACGCAGAGAAAACAATTGCGGTAAATGGTTGTGACAGTATCATTACATTATATTTAAAGGTTAATAAACCGGACACGATTCAAAAAAACTTTACCTCTTGTAATACACAAAAAATCGGCACAACTCGACAAGTTTTTAGAAATAAATTCGGTTGTGACAGCACCATAATAACGACGACAAGTTTAACGCCTTTAGATACTTTTAAAATTTCCGGAACTACTTGTGACGCGGCAAAAGCCGGCTTGTCCGTTCAAAAATACAAAAGCATAGCCGGTTGTGATTCGATTGTAGCGACAACCCTCACGTATTCAAAATCGGCACAAACTAATTTTGATAAAAGTATTTGCAAAGGCGACAGCGTTTTTTTTAACAATCTATGGGTGAAAACGACAAATAGTTATGTCCTCAAAACAATTGCCGTAAGCGGTTGTGATAGTATCGTTATTATGAATTTAGTGGTAAATAATCCGGATTTAATTCAAAAAAATTTGACGACTTGTGATGCAAATAAAGTCGGCACATCAAAACAAATTTTAAAAAATAGGTTTGGTTGCGATAGCACGATTATTTCTACGACGACTTTAATCTCACCCGATACGCTAAAACTGACGGTTTCAACGTGTGACTCAACAAAAACCGGGATTATTTTTAAAAAGTATACCAATCTTGCCGGCTGCGATTCGACTGTGGCGACAACGTTTACTTTTACAAAAATCCCGCAAACAAGTTTCAGTAAAACGATTTGCAACGGCGACAGTGTTCTGTTTAATAATTCATGGGTTAAAACCGCTAATACCTATTCTTTAAAAACAATTGCTATCAACGGTTGCGATAGTATTGCCGTGATGAATTTAACGGTGAATAAAACAGATACCGTTCAAAAAAACTTCGCGACTTGTAATCCGAATAAAATTGGCACAACGCAACAAGTTTTTAAAAACA
>JAYTIA010000058.1:0-2437 GCA_043732145.1 Saprospiraceae bacterium | reverse complement strand
TTTAAAAAATCCCGCGACTTCCTACGAGTATTTAGTGCGACTTAAAGTTTTAACCAAAGCTTTTTAGATATGAAGTTCTATAAATTTTTTATCTGGAGCAATATTCCCATTGCCTTAGATGCCACAGCTTGGACGGGTTTGACGTATAAAATATTGCAAACGCCACCGAATTTATTGATGTGCGCTCTCTCATTTTGTTTCACTTGGCTTTTTTATACGTTGGACAGAATTTCTATCCACGAGTCAGATTGGGTAAATAATCCGGAACGAACAAAATGGTATGCTTCGCAAACTTATTTAAAAGCATTTATGTTGTGCGTGATAGTTTTACTACTTATCTTTTTTTCGATGTATTCGACATTGATTATTCCGATATTAATAGGCATCGTTCCTTGTTTGCTTTATACTAAAAAAATAAAAATATTTGGATACTCATTCTCTATAAAAGCTTTGACGGGAATGAAAGTCATCATGGTTGCTTTTTTATGGGTATTATTGACTTTAGGTTTTCCAGTTATCATTCTGAAAGCAAATTGGCTTAATCCGCGCATCATAGATTTAAGTGGTATGATAACTTGTTTCGTAATGGTGCAAATAAATACCAACGATTTACGTGACATTGAAGGAGATGCACAAGACGGCATTAAATCCTTTGCAGTTTTGTGGGGTGATAAAAAAGCGCGATTGTTCGGGCTTGTGTTAATTGGCTTGGGTGTTTTTTTCGCTTGGGATTTATTTAATCATCTATCTTTAATTTTTTTTAGTGTTTTTCTAATCACCCGAACACTGTTGTATAAAAGAGAAGCGGATATTTATTGGCAATTACCTATTTCAATACAGGGAATAATAGCGTATTTCATTTTTAATTTTTAGAAAATTTTTTTTTGGGAAATCGTGATGTTCGGTGGTTTCAAATAAAGCGGCGCGTAAGTTTCTAAATCTTCAAATTTTTTTTCTCTAAATGCTTTTGTACTTGCGGCACACATCATTGCGGCAGTCGGATATTTTTTTTCATCGTAAAATTTAATGCTTCTTTTATTTTCAAACAGCGGTATCAATTTTTCCGCACCGAAACCACATAAAATTATTGCTTTTCCCGCTTCTAAATATTTATCGAAAACATTTTCTGTTATAATGAGTGCTTGAATAGATTCAACTTCTTCAATTTGTTTTTTTCGGAAAGCATAAAAACTGGTGTAAACTTCCATACGTCGCGCATCAAACATCGGGCAATAAATCGCATTTTCGTTTTGAATGTCACTAAAAACTTTTTCGGCAAACATTTTTAAACTATCTACTGCAATCAAAGGAATATCTAAAGAATAACACAACCCTTTTGCAGTTGATACGCCGACGCGCAGTGCCGTATAAGCACCGGGTCCGTTGCTGACAGCAACACCACATAAATCGGTGTAGCTTATTTTTATTTCTTGCAAACAACTGTCAATCATCGGCATCAGAACCGCTGCGTGACTTTCGGCAAGTTGTGATTTTTCAATTAGAACTTTTCCCGACAAATCGCTAACGCAAACTGAACAATTTTTGTTTGAGGTTTCAATATTGAGAACGAACATGCAAATTACGTATTACGAATTACGAATTAAATCAAAGTTGCTTGTGGTTTATTCGAGCTATCTTCAATGCAAAGATACTTTAAATTCATCTGAAATTATATTTTCAATCTCAATAACAAGATTCATCATTCATCATTCATCATTCATCATACTTGTAATTAACTTTGCAGTCGGAACTATTCTTTAAGATTCAATTTATAATTTAAAATTTAAAATTTACTCGACATGATTATTGGCGTACCTAAAGAAATCAAAAGTAATGAGAATCGCGTAGCACTGACACCCGGCGGTGCATTAGAATTGGTTAAACGCGGACATACGGTTTACGTTCAGACAGAAGCCGGCGAAGGTTCGGGTTTTGAAGATGACGATTATATCGGTGCCGGCGCGAAAATTTTACCTGATATTGAATCGGTTTATGAAATTGCGGAAATGATTATGAAGGTAAAAGAACCGATTCGTCCGGAATATAAATTGATTAAGAAAAATCAATTGCTTTTCACTTATTTTCATTTCGCATCGAGTGAAGAACTGACGCACGCGATGATAAAAGCGCACGCCGTTTGTTTATCTTATGAAACGGTTGAATTGCACGATCGTTCATTGCCGCTTTTAATTCCGATGAGTGAAGTTGCGGGTCGTATGGCTATTCAAGAAGGTGCAAAATATTTAGAAAAACCGGTGAAGGGGCGCGGTGTTTTACTCGGCGGTGTGCCGGGAGTACCACCCGGTAAAGTTTTAGTTTTAGGTGGCGGTATTGTCGGTACGCAAGCTGCTAAAATGGCGGCAGGTTTAGGTGCGCAAGTAACGCTTTTAGATGTCAACTTAAATCGTCTGCGTTATTTGAGCGATATTATGCCGCC
>JAYTIA010000057.1:0-6502 GCA_043732145.1 Saprospiraceae bacterium | reverse complement strand
CGGTTGAAATTGCGCTTAACGCAATAATTGAGGCAAAAAAAACAAATCGTGATGTCGTCATTGTGGATACTGCCGGTCGTTTAGCGATTGACGAGCAGATGATGAACGAAATTGCGAAAGTAAAAGATGCGATTTCACCGAATGAAACTTTGTTTGTCGTAGATTCGATGACGGGTCAAGATGCGGTGAACACAGCAAAAGCGTTTAATGATCGTTTAAATTTTGACGGCGTTGTTTTGACTAAGTTAGACGGTGATACACGCGGTGGTGCAGCTTTGAGTATAAAATATACCGTCGGCAAACCGATAAAATTTGCTTCGGAAGGTGAAAAATTAGATACGCTTGATGTTTTTTATCCGGACAGGATGGCGCAACGTATTCTGAACATGGGTGACGTGACGACACTCGTTGAACGTGCGCAAGCGCAATTCGATGATGAGGAGATGAAGCGCATTGAGAAGCGCATGAAAGCGAATAAGTTCGACTATAATGATTTTTTGAAACAGATGGAAAGCATCCAAAAAATGGGCGATTTAAAATCGTTGATGAGTATGATTCCCGGTGCGGCGAAAGCGTTAAAAGATGTGGACATCAGCGATAAAGATTTTAAAAAAGTGGAGTGCGTGATTCAATCCATGACACCGAAAGAACGCGCTAATCCGGATTTAATGAGTTCGGGCAGAAAAAAACGCATTTCAAAAGGGTGCGGGCGTTCCTTAGAAGAAATTAATCAGTTTATAAAAAATTTCGACCAAATGCGAGAAATGATGCACTCGCTTTCAAATAATAAAATGCCGAAAGGATTTAATCAACCTAATCGCGGCGGATTCAGATAAATGAACAATGAATAACGAATAACGAACAATTAAAAACTAAAATTGATTGTTTGTTGTTCGTTATGAATGTTTATTCGTTATTATTCATTGTTCATTATTTATTAATAATTCCTAAATGCCTTTTCAAGATTTTGACGATATGCCCGTTTATTGGGCGGATCACGAAGATATAGCGATGAAACTCTATGATAAATTCGGCGCAGAGTTCAACGAATCAAAAATTTATCGTGTGAGATTCACCGATTTACTCACTTATATTCTCGAATTGCCGCACTTCGTTGGCACAAAAGAACAAAGCACCGAACCACATTTGGAACAAATTCAAGCGAAATGGGTGTATGAATGGCGGCATAATAATAAGTGATTTTGGATTCAAGATTTTACATTTAAAATTAAATCCAAAATCCAAAATCCAAAATCATGGCTGATTCTCCCGAACTAAAAAATATTCTCTCAACTTTCAAGCAAATAGATACTTTTATTTTTGATGTAGACGGTGTGATGACCGACGGCAAAATGCTCGTAACTGACTCCGGTGATTTTTTGCGCAGTTTTAATGCTAAAGATGGTTATGCCATTCGTCGAGCAGTTGAAGAAGGCTATAACGTTGTAATGATTACGGGCGGGAAAGGCGGCAGTATTGAAAACCGTTTGAAATATATGGGTGTGAAACAATTTTATACAAACATCGCCGATAAATTGCCGGTTTTTAAACGTTTTTTGAAAGAACACAATATCAATGCAGATACAGTTTTGTTTATGGGCGATGACTTGAACGATTACGAAGTGATGCAAAATGCCGGGCTGCCTTGTTGCCCAAGCGATGCGGCGAATGAAATTATAAATCTATCGCATTATATTTCTCCAATGAAAGGTGGTGAAGGTTGCGTGCGCGACGTGATTGAAAAAGTTATGAAACTTCAAGATAAGTGGATGAATCATCTTTCCGTTAGTGGATAATTTTCGATTTTCGATTTAAACTTTACCAATTGAATAATGATAATTGAAACAAATAAATTGACTAAAAACGATTTGCCTAAAATTGTCTAATCCCTGATTATTTATAAAAAATTAAATACAATATTAAATACAAATACAAAATGTCTAATACAGATCTTTATAAAGAAAATACACGGGGCAAAGCCAATCACGGTTGGTTAAATACTGCGCACAGTTTTAGTTTCGGCAATTATTACGATCCGAAGCGCATGAATTTCGGAGCGTTGCGCGTATTGAACGATGATATTGTAGCGGGTGGTATGGGTTTCGGACGACATCCGCATAACAATATGGAAATTATTACGATTCCCTTAACAGGTGAGTTGGAACACAACGATTCGATGGGTAACGGCGAAGTAATTCGCACTGATGATGTTCAAGTAATGAGTGCAGGTACCGGTATTACGCACAGTGAAAAAAATGCGAGTGTAAAAAATGAAGTGCGGTTTCTTCAGATTTGGGTGATACCGAATAAAAAAAATGTCACACCGCGTTATCAACAAATTTCGTTAAGTCAGGACGACAAACATAATAAACTGCAACAAATCGTTTCACCAAATCCGGATGATGCCGGTGTGTGGATTTATCAGGATGCTTGGTTTCATCTTGGAAAATTCGATAAAAATTTTAAAACTGACTATGCTCTGAAAGGAAAAATTTCCGGTGTTTATGCTTTCGTGATTGACGGAGCTTTTATTATTGACAGACAAAAACTTAATAAACGCGATGCAATCGGTATTACTGACACCGGTAAAATAAATATTGAAGCTGAGACTGAAGGTGCTGAAATACTTTTAATAGAAGTACCGATGTAGTTATTCGTTATTACTAATTTTTTTGGATAACGAGTAACAAATAATAATTAATTTTTAATTGTTTTTATCGCTAAAACAATCCAACCGGAAATAAAAAACGCGCCACCAAGCGGTGTAATCACACCAATCCAAGATGATTTTGTGATATTCATCGCTTCTTCAAAAGTAAAAGCGTACAGAGAACCCGAAAAACAAATAATGCCGGCGAGAAATAAATACATCGGTATATCTAATCGTCGTAAATTCGAAAACAATTGCGCTAAAAAACCGATACAAACGATGCCAATCGCGTGATAAAACTGATACTGTACGCCTGTTTTAAAAACATCTAATTGTTGCGGCGAAACATGTTGCTTTAAAGAATGTGCGCCGAAAGCACCTAATATAACTGCCAATGCCGCGAGAAAAAATCCGAGAGAAAGTATTCTAGTTGATGTCATAGAAATAAAATGGACGATAGACAACTGACGATAGACAACTGATAACAGAAAATTATTTTTATCCATCGCCCGTCGTCCGTTATCTATCTATAAAATACGCCAATCAATTGGCGAAATATCATGCAACGCTAAAAAAGCATTGCACTGCGAAAAATGTTTACAACCATTAAATGCATCGCGTGCTAACGGTGACGGATGTGCAGCTTGTAAAATACAATGTTTGTTTGCGTCAATTAAATCTGCTTTGCGTTTCGCGTAATTTCCCCAAAGCATAAACACTAAATTCTCCCGCTCTTTCGAGAGTTTCGAAATGACGACATCTGTAAACAAATGCCAACCAACTGTTTGATGTGATGCAGCTTTCCCTGCCTCCACTGTCAACATCGCGTTCAGTAAAAACACACCTTGTTCTGCCCAATACGTTAAATCGCCGTGTGTCGGTATCGGCAAACTTAAATCAGATTCAATTTCTTTATAAATATTTTTCAACGACGGCGGAACGCGCACATTTTTTGGCACAGAAAAAGACAAACCCATCGCTTCACCCGGATTGTGATACGGATCTTGTCCAAGTATAACTACTTTTACTTTATCGAAAGGTGTTAAATCAAAAGCATTAAAAATCAAAGGTCCGGGCGGATAAATCGTTTTACCTTCCGCTTTTTCGTTTCTTAAAAATTCGGCGAGTGTTTTAAAATACGGTCGCTCAAACTCGTCAGCTAATACTTTTTTCCAACTTTCTTCGATGCGCACATTACTCATAGTTTTGTTTTATTTTATTTTATTTTCATGAACAAAGTTAATACAAAGTTACTTCTCTTCACAATATCTAACCAACAATTCCTCCACTTCCGTATCAAATAATTTTGTAAAACCCAATTTAATGGCCGATTGAAAATCCGGACAACCTTCGCTGAAACGTTTTTGCGAAACATAAATAATACCTCTGTTTCGATAAGCATAAGCATAATCCGGATAAAGTTGAATTGCTTTATCAATATCGGCGAGTGCATTTTTATCGTCATGCAAATTAAAAAAACACAAAGCACGATTACTTAGTGACATTGGTTGATTGGATTGAACTAATAAGACTTTATCGAAACGATTTTTAGCTTCCTCGAAACGATTCAGATTGAGCAGCGTATAACCTACATTATTAAGCGCGTCTAAATTTGTTGAATCTTTCGCCGCTACTTTTTCGTAGAAATTAAGAGCTTCTTCACCGCGATTTAAAATATTCAAAACATTGCCGAGGTTAGATAGGGTAGTGGTTGATTGGTTATCAATTTCGTAGGCTTTCATAAAATCGTCGTAAGCACCGGCATTGTCGTTGCGCAACATTTTGGCATTGCCGCGATTGTTTCTTATAAATACATTCATACTTTCGTCTGAACAATAGCGCAAGGCTTGATTGTAATCGTTGACGCTTTTTTCGGCATCATTCAAATTGAAATATAAAATTGCTCGCGACAGATAGGCATCGAAATATTTAGAATTTAATTGAATCGCTTTGTTATAATCCGGTTCGGCGTGTTTAAAATCATTCACCTTCATGTACGCTTGCCCGCGATAAAACCAATATTTACTGTCGGTGGGTTCTTTTTCAGTAATTTGAGTATAAATTTTTATGGCTGACAAATAATTTTTCGCGGAACTTTCAATACCTGCTTTTTTTGCAAGACTATCTATAATTGTTTTTTGGGCTGAAACAAAAGTACCGTGAATAAAAAAAGAGATAAATAGTGTGTAAAATAATTTCATTTCATAAGGTTTAGAGCGTGATGAATGAATACCAAACCGTGAACTATTTGATAACGCATAAATTATTTACCCTATTTCAAATTTATTATTTTTTTTGAAAAATTAACTTAACAAAAAAAAGAATTGAAAAAAATTACTCGTTTAGCTTTATAGTTTACATTAATTAAATAGTTCGATTAATTTTGCGAAATTTTTAAAACAGTTAGTTATTTTATTAGTTAGTTAGTTGGTTGGTTTTATGCTTTGGCTAACCAACTAACTAACTAATAAAATAACTAACCAACTAACTCTCATGATAAAAAGACAAGAAATAGCAGAAATATTAAGATACCACGACTTTTTGGATACTGAAAAGGTGACGGTGATGGGCTGGGTGCGCAATTTCAGAAACACCCAATTCATTGCACTCAACGACGGTTCATGCCTTTCAACTTTGCAAGTGGTTGTTAATCAAGAAAAAACCGATGCGGCAACTATAAAACGCATCACCGTGGGTGCGGCAATAAAATGTACCGGCTATTTGAAATCATCGCAAGGCAAAGGACAAAGTGTAGAACTGATTGCCGATACGATTGAAATTCTCGGTGATTGCGATGCTTCCGTATATCCATTGCAACCCAAAAAACACAGCTTAGAATTTTTGCGCGAAATCGGACATTTGCGTATGCGCACAAATACTTTCAGTGCGGTGTTTCGCGTGCGTCATGCAGTAGCATTTGCAATTCATGAATTTTTTAATGAGCGTAAGTTTTTTTATTTACACGCACCGATTATTACCGGCAGTGATGCGGAAGGAGCGGGCGAAATGTTTCACGTGACGGCTTTGGATATTTCTAAACTACCAAAAACCGAAAGCGGCGAAATAGATTACAAAAAAGATTTTTTCGGAAAAGCAACAAACTTAACCGTATCGGGACAATTGGAAGGCGAGTTAGCGGCATTGTCTCTCGGAAAAATATATACGTTTGGTCCAACTTTTCGCGCAGAAAATTCAAACACGACGCGACATTTAGCTGAATTTTGGATGATTGAACCGGAGGTCGCTTTTCACGACCTCGAAGACAATATGAATTTGGCGGAAGATATGCTCAAGCACGTCATCAAATATACTTTACAGCATTGCAAAGAAGATTTAGATTTTTTGAACGATCGACTTGCGACAGAAGAAAAAGATAAACCGCAAGTTGAACGTTCTGAAATGAGTTTGATAGAAAAATTAAACTTTGTAGTGAGTCACGATTTCGAGCGATTGAATTATACTGATGCAGTTGAAATTTTGGTACATTCAAGTCATAATAAAAAAGGAAAATTCAAATATCCGGTGTCGTGGGGAACTGATTTGCAAAGTGAACATGAACGCTTTTTAGTTGAAAAACATTTTAAAAAACCGGTGATACTGATTAATTATCCGAGAGAAATAAAAGCATTTTACATGCGCCAAAACGACGACGGTAAAACCGTTGCCGCAATGGATATTTTATTTCCGGGCATTGGTGAAATCGTTGGCGGTTCGCAACGCGAAGAACGTTTGGATAAATTGTTGGCGCGTATGGCGGAAGTGGGTATTCCGGAACACGAAATGTGGTGGTTTTTAGAAACGCGCAAATTCGGTACTTGTCCACACGCCGGCTATGGTCTTGGTTTCGAGCGT
>JAYTIA010000056.1:0-2443 GCA_043732145.1 Saprospiraceae bacterium | reverse complement strand
ATGATTCAACGCTGACGACGCAAGCAGCGCAAAAAACTTATCTGGGACGCGTTGAATACATTTTCAATTTTTTTAAGAACGCCCTTGCCGGTAATTCGTTGTATGAAATTGGTTCCGGACGCGAACAAAAAATTGAATATCAATACGTTAAAGTCAATAAAGGGGAAGGACAATATATTTGGCGACGACGCGGCAACGACTCAATTCCGAAATTAGATGAATTTGAAGTCGCACCTTTCGCTGATCAAGGTGAATATGTGCGCGTGAGTTTGTATTCCAATCAATTTATTCGCACCAACAACGTGAGTTTTACGCAGACAATTAGGTTTGAACCGAAATTACTCTTTAGCCGTGAGCTTTTAACTTTGAGCAATGAGCAATCAGTTCAAAGCTCAAAGCTCAAAGCTCAAAGCTCATGGCTCACGGCTCAAATCTCAAAGCTGTCTATCAATGGTGCGATTTCCATTTCGCGGCGCGTAAAAAACGACGCGCCGGATATATCGCAATGGAATCCTTTTCAATTAAATATTGTAGATGCCGCATTGGTTGCGTTGAACACTAATGGACGTTATTCTGTTTTTTTTAATCGCGGCGATGCAACTTGGGATATGGAATTAGGGCAAACGAACACGCGCAATCGCGTCGTACTTATTACCGGTTATGAAGAACGGAGTCGAGATGAACTTTATACACGACAAAGATGGAACTTAAACACAAAAATATCTTTACTCAGTTTCATTTCGCAAGGACAGTTATTGAACGCAAGTGAAGCCTTCGTTCATCGAAATTACACACAAAATTTTTATAAAATTGAACCGCAAATTCAATGGCTCGTGACACGCGATTTAAGATTCGTTTTAGCTTATAAATACCGTAACGCGAAAAACATTTTAATACCGAACGGCGAAAGTATTGCGAATAATAATTTTTCTTTGGAAGCAACCTGGAATCAAACAAGCGCGGCACAAATTCGCGCCAAATTTAGTTCCGAAACCGTGAAATTTATCGGCGATAATAATACACCGATAGCTTTCGCTTTTCTCGAAGGATTACAAAACGGACAAAATTTTATCTGGAACATTAATTTCGATAAAAATTTATCAAAAAATCTTTTATTTTCCTTGAGTTATGAAGGTCGAAAAATTGGTGATGTGAAAACTGTTCATGTCGGGCGCGTGCAGGTTAGGGCAAGTTTTTGAGAATAATTTAAATTTTTTAACCACAATACAATCATAAAATAAAAACCGGTGTCGCAAGAAAAATAACTTGCGTAGGTTACCGAATATTTATCGCGTTTTTTATTTTTATAAAAAATTAGTTTTGACCGCAAGTTTATTTTTTCTTTTTCGTCTAAATTACTAACGCTACTATTCATTGTGGCTTAAAATCAACGTATTTGGAAACACAGCCGCAAGTTTTACAATCATTCGAAAGTATTTTTTTTGAAAACAAAGACAAAGTTTTCAATACGGTACTTAGTTTGTTGCAAAATCAAGCGGATGCGGAAGACGTGACGCAAGAAGTATTTGTAACCGTACACGAAACATTCAAAGATTTTAGGGCACAATCGAAAATTTCAACTTGGGTATATCGTATTGCGGTGAATAAATCTTTAGATTTTTTAAAGGCAAAAAAAACAAATAAACGTACCGGATTTATAGTTTCCATTTTTGGTGATAAGCCGGAAAGTAGATCAGCATTCGATATTCCAAATTTCATTCATCCGGGCGTAGTCACTGAAAGGAGAGAACAAGCGGCAATTTTATTTAAAGCTATTAATAAATTACCTGACAATCAAAAAGTAGCTTTTAATTTATCGAAAATAGAAGGATTAAGTTATCTTGAAATCAGTGAAGTAATGCAAATTTCGATTCCGTCTGTAGAATCTCTGCTTTTCAGAGCGCGGCAAAATTTACAAACTTCACTAAAAAAATATTATGACAATGAAAAATACGAATATTAAAATAGAAGAAACAATGCGAAGCATTGAGGGTATTCAATCTGCTAAAGTACCTGATTATATTTACGACAAATTAAGGGCGCGAATCGCCGAAAATCTTGAACAAAAAACAATAAGTAGTCAATTATTTGTCTCCGGTAATTATTTGCTGCGCGTCGCTTGTGTTTTTGTCGGGTTAGTTTTTTTTAATATCCTGATTCTAAAAAAATCGGAACAAACTATTGAGCAAGTGTCGGTGAAGCCCTATACTGCCAAAATTGATGCCGATAATTATTTTTCACCCATCGGATACAATTACTAAATTATGGAAAAAACAAAATTATTAACGATTGCCGTAATAGCTCTTTTAATGTTGAATTTGGGAACTTTGGCATTTTTGGTTTTGCATCGTCCGCACGGTGGTATGTCGCCCAATGAAAATCATGAAAAAGGTCCCGCTGATTTCATCATACGGGAATTAGAATTTAACGAAAATCAAAAAGT
>JAYTIA010000055.1:0-2446 GCA_043732145.1 Saprospiraceae bacterium | reverse complement strand
TACCACCAACTTCAATAATTTCAGTCAAACCATGTGCCAACATATTTTGCATGATTTGAGTCCAACGCACCGGAGCAGTTAATTGTTTAATTAAATTTTCTTTTATTATTTCCGGTTTAAAGTGTGGTTTACCGTCAAAGTTTTGATAGATAGAGCAAATCGGTTTTTCGAAATGCGTGGCGTGAATCGTTTCCGCCAATTCTTCCTCTGCCGGTTTCATTAATGGCGAATGAAATGCACCACCGACAGGTAATATCAACGCACGTTTTGCGCCTTTAGCTTTGAGCCGTGCGCAGGCTTCGGTTACACCTTCCACGGTTCCGGAAATAACTAATTGCCCCGGAGTGTTATAATTTGCGGGCACAACAATGTCTTTTATATCGGCACAAACTTCTTCAATTGTTTTATCATCAAGACCCAAAATAGCTGCCATTGTTCCGGGAACCGCTTCACACGCACGTTGCATCGCAAAAGCGCGTTTTTGCACCAAGCGTAAACCATCTTCAAAAGATAAACTTTTTGCAGCGACCAATGCAGAAAATTCGCCGAGCGAATGCCCTGCCACAAAATCCGGCTGAAAATTTTCGTTGGCATTAAGAGCAGTCACGACTGAATGTAAAAAAACAGATGGTTGCGTTACTTTCGTTTGCTTTAAATCGTCGTCGCTGCCACCAAACATAATATCCGTGATTCGATAACCGAGAATCGTGTTCGCTTGTTCAAATAAATTTTTAGCCGGATCGGAAGTGGCGTAAAGTTCTTTACCCATACCCGAAAATTGCGACGCTTGCCCCGGAAAAATATAGCCTTTCATTTCGTTTGGTTATTGGTTATTGGTTATTGGTTATTGGTTATTGGTTAAAAATATCTATAACCAATAACTCATCACCAATAAGTGTAAAATTATTCTGCAACTTTATGAAAAAATTATCAGATTATAAAATTTTCGATAGAAAAAATGCGTAAAGAAAAATTAATTTCTTTACGCATTTTTCAAAATATTATTTGAAACTGAATTTGCAGAATATTCACATTTGGTAGTATTATAAAATCAATAGGGAATCTTATACACAATTTCGTACCTTGTCTTCTCCATGCTACCCGATTAACGCGCAACTTTTTTACCTGTACTGTATTTATTGTTTTTATCTTCCGCATCCACATCACCCATACTATGCGGATAAACTTTAAAACTATTCGGGTCTGCATCTTTAACAATAGCGGTTTTATAAAAAATATGATGCGTGTCGATAGCATAACCGAAATCTATGGCTTTGAAAGAACTGGCCTCGGCACCGACAATTTTTTTATCTTTCCAAAAAACATTCGTGTTGTCTTTCGCAAAATATAATTCCTGTGTCGTTGCAGTGTATTCCGACGAAACCATAAAAGTAGCGGCATCTGCGCCGACAATTTTTTTATTTTCAAAAAAAGCTGATCGGTTATCTTTTGAATAATTATTTCCGAGAACAGAAAAAGTTTTTGCATCTACATCCGGCATTTTTACATTGGTATAAAAAACAGAAGTTGCATCTTTTGAAAACGGATAGTCGAGTAGTACAAACGTTGGACTGTTGCAAGGCATGATTTGAACCTCTGCCCCCGGACTAAAAGTATAAACCTGCCCGGCATCTTGTGCATAATTCAAATTGAGGACGCGAAAAGTTTTCGGGTCGCTTCCTTTTATGGGTATTGGTCCGAAATAAACTTGTTGTTTATCTTTCAAAAATCCGCCTTCAATAATTTGTAAAGTCGCCACATCTTGCACCGGAAAACCAACGCCTTGAAAATATCCGCGCCGATTATCTTTCGCATAACCCGTATAACCGTTGCCCATACTCATGAAAGAAATCGGCTCTGCATATTCTGCGTGAATGATTTTGCCGCGTTTGGTCAAATAATAATTTACGCCTTCTCTGTATTCATCGCAATAATAAACGGTGTTTTTATCTTTAGCATAATTCATATCCAAAGCGGTAAACGTAGTAATGTCTGCACCGGAAATAGAATAGGTTTTGAAGTAGGCAGCCGAGTCATCTTTAGCAAAAACATCGTTCAATACTTTAAAATCTTTACCGACTTCTTTACCGTCGAAAAAAACTTTATCGCCTTCTTTTTTGTAACCGGTACTGCATCGAATAATGGACATGATGCCCGTCAACATCAACAGAAATTGAAACAATTTAAAAATGAGTTGAAAAAAAAAGATGATTGGATTGAAAAAATTATTTACAGACTTTATCATGATAATTTATTTAGTTAAGCACTTGTGCAAAATAATTTGTTGCTAAATTATTTTGCACAAGTGCTCACGCGGTAAAATATGGGGCAGGAGCAACTACTAAAATTAATGAATACTCTGCAAAACAGCAGCAGAAATAAGGGCGTGAATATGTTTTCCATTGCCGTCGTCGGCAATAAAATCTTTTACTCTCGAATTTACAAA
>JAYTIA010000054.1:0-6516 GCA_043732145.1 Saprospiraceae bacterium | reverse complement strand
AATAATAAATCACCTGTTTTTAAGCAAATAGATTCAAGCACACATTAAAAACGTGTGAAAGAATGCGCAATGTGTTCGAAGGATAATAATTTGGAATGGGAAACGTGTGCTGAATCTTGTTTTTTCGTGCAAAATTAATTCTATAAATGTGATTTGTCAATGAATTTTTATTTTATTTCTAATAAAGTATATTTCTTTTATCATTTTTATACAGTTTACGGTGTTTTAAGTGCAAAATATTTTCAACCACTATTAAATGACGGTATAGTTGGGGGAATATTGTAAGATAAAAAATTGTGGTGACCGCCGAAACATCGTTTAAAATTATCTTGGTGTTAAATATTTCTATGATTTGTAAAAACAACGTAAAATGCACTTATTTTTTCTTAATCCGGAAAAAAATTACCGGCGGCTAACCAAATAATATTATTTTTGGTGCGGAAGCATAATCTTTCAACTTTCATAACCTTACTCTGTCAGTTTTTATTTTCATGTCGGTTAGAGCTACTTGAGAAAAGAAACTGTAATTTATTTATTAAATAATGAAAAAACAACACCTACTTCTATTGATTTTGACACTTTCGAGTGTCGTACTTTTTGCTCAAAAATCGAAACAAACGCCACCGAGTGTGCCGATTGATTTGAATAAAATTAAAGTACCTCAGCCTTCAACTAACGACAGCCCGCAGCCCGCCGATAATTTAGACGTGGTGACGGATGGTTTAAAGTTGCCGGATGTTCAACTCATTCCGATTAATTTACCTGCCGGACTAAAAATCGAAACAAGTCGCAACGGTTTGCCGACAATGATTAGCGGTAGTATGAGACAATCTACTGCAACGACAACGACTTCTCAAATGCGCACTGCCAATTATTTAGATGCCGTAAAAACGGTGATGCACATTAAATCGCCGGGTGATGAATTTATTGTGCGTAAAACGGAAACCGATGATTTGGGTCAAACGCACACGCGGTTGCAACAACAATTTAAAGGTATTCCGGTATGGAACGGCGAAGTGGTTTTGCATGAAGAAAATCAGAAAATAAAATTAATGAACGGTGCGTATTATCCAACACCCGTCATCGAAAACATTGAACCGACTGTTGATGTTGATGCCGCGGCGCAAACGGTACGCATACATTTAGCAAACAACGGCGGCTTTCTTCTTTTGAACGATAAAGCTGTTAAGCAAGTCGGCGGACAACAAATTAAATCTGAATTGGTGATTTATCACATGAAAAACAACGCGAATGCTGAACGTTTAGCTTGGCATATCACGGCTTATTCAAGCGTTTTACACCGTTACGAATATTTTGTTGATGCCCAAACCAATGCAGTTTTAAATAATTACGAAAGCAGTTGCACCTTTGCCGGACATTTTCACAAAGAAGGTGAAAAAGAGATGGGAAAATCTGATGCTTCAACTTTGTTAAAAGAACAAGAATCTGTTGTTGAATTACAACCATCAGCTATCAACCCGCAACCATCAACTATAGAAATGCCACCGCTTGACGGACCGGCTACTGCTAACGCAAAAGATTTATTGGGGGTTACGCGCACCATAAATACTTATTCAACGAGCGGCACTTATGTTTTAATAGATGCTTCACGCCCGATGTTTAAAGCGGCACAATCTACTTTTCCGAACAGTCCGGTGGGTGTTTTGCAAATTTGGGATAATTTAAATAACGACGGTGGCGGAAAATTTGATTTCACTCAATCTCCTAATAATAATTGGAGCGCTAATCCTTTAGGGGTTTCGGCGCAATTCAATGGCGCAACCGCTTATTTATATTATCTGAACACGCATGGACGTAATTCCATTAACGGTAAAGGTGGTAATGTTGATTCTTATATCAATGTAGCTGATAAAGGCAGTGCTATGGATAATGCATATTGGAACGGTGAAGCGATGTATTACGGCAACGGCAATAAATATTTTTATCCATTGGCACAGGGATTAGACGTTGCCGGACACGAAATTTCGCACGGCGTTATTCAAAACACGGCAAACTTAGAATATCAAGACGAATCCGGCGCTTTAAATGAATCTATGGCAGATGTTTTTGGCAGTTTTATTGACCGTGCGAATTGGTCTATAGGTGAAAATGTCATTAAAAATAAAAATGCTTTTCCGACCGGTTTTCTCCGCGATTTAGCAAATCCGCACAACGGCGGTACGCGACTCGGAGACGGCGGTTATCAGCCGGCAGTGTACAGTGAAATTTATACTGGCAGTCAGGATAACGGCGGTGTACATATTAATAGCGGAATTCCGAATTATGCATATTATTTATTTGCGTCTAATTCGGCTGTCGGAAAAGATAAAGCCGAAAAAATTTATTATCGCGCTTTGGTGAATTATTTAGTAGCATCATCCAATTTTATAGATTGTCGCGCAGCGATTGAACAATGTTGCAAAGATTTATATCCGAATGATGCGAACATTTTAGCGGCGGCATCGAATGCTTTTGCACAAGTAGGTATCGGTGCAGGCGGCAGTGCCACCGGTGCAACGCACCAAACAGATTTACCGGTCAACACCGGTTCCGATTTCGTTTTATTTGTGGGGGCTACTAATACCGGTATTTATGTGCAAACACCGGGCGGGCAACCTCAAGCTATTACAAACAATAAAATAAAAAGTAAACCGAGTATATCCGATAACGGTACGGCTGTAACTTATGTCGGCGACGATACAAAATTATATTACATTTCAATCAATTGGAGTACCGGAGCCGTAAAAGAACAAGAAATCGGCGGCGGGCAAACGGGTTGGAATAATACTGCTATTTCTAGAGACGGAAATAAAATTGCAGCGAATGCGGGCGACACTTTGATTTATGTCATCAATTTAAAAACTGCTAAAAGTCAAGTATTCGGCATATACAATCCGACAACAGCTTCCGGTATCACTACTTCTGATGTACAATACTCGGATGCTTTAGAATGGGATTTATTCGGTGAAAAAATAATTTATGATGCTTATAATGCGCCGTCAGGTTTAGGAGCGTTGTTCGGTACTGCGTATTGGGATATCGGTATCATCAATGTGTGGTCTAACAGCACCGGTAATTTTTATACGGGCAGAAAAGTTCAAAAAGTATTTACCGAATTGCCGGAAAAAACGAGCGTGGGTAATCCGACTTTTGCAAAAAATTCGCCGTATATCATTGCGTTTGATTACCTCGAACAGCCGGATGCGAATACGACAAACTATTATGTCGTTTCCGCGAATATTCAAACCGGTGATGTAACTCAAAATCCTAACGGTTTAATTAAAAATAATACATTGGGTTTTCCGAATTTTTCTATCAAAGACGATAAAGTACTTTTTACAACCGGTACGGGCAGTAATTTATCATTACAAGCTATCGGCGTAACGAGTACAAAATTAGAACCGACCGGCGGAGCGGTTTCTGTTCAAGCGAGCGGACAAAAAGGTTCGTTCTTTACAAATACTTCGCGCATTATCAGTGCTACCACTGATTTAGATAAATCGGCTGTACGCATTTCGCCAAACCCTTTCACCAATCAATTACAAGTTGAATTAACGGCATCGGAAGTAACGGACAGCGAATTGAACGTGTTTGACTTACTCGGTCGCCAAATAATGACGCAAAAATTCCGTACACAAATGGGAGTCAATACAATTAATTTGGATACTCAAAATTTTTCGGCAGGTATGTACTTTTTAAAAGCACGTATGGGAAATGGCATTTTAACTGTGCCGGTCGTGAAAAATTAATCATGGGTTTGATTTATTTTACTGAAAAGATAACTGAATAATAAAAATGTAAGTCATCCCTAATTTTTTCATTCACGAAAAAATTAGGGATTTTTTTTGATAAAGCGTGGTAAAAAAACCTCTAAATTTATGGAATTTAAATTTTTTCTTTTTCTCCTATTTCTAAATTGCCGGCTCTCGGCACAAACAACTACAACAGGAAAAATCACCGACATGCAATCTAATCCGTTGGCATTTGTTGCCGTTTTGCCGGACGGTGATGCTACTAAAGCCGTGCTTTCCGATATAGAAGGACATTTTTCGATTTCGGACAAAAAAAATATGCAAACACTCGTGTTCAGATACGTAGGTATGGAAACTATAATTTTGAATCGCGATTTTTTAAACGGAAATATTGGCAAGCCTTTAAATATACAAATGCACTTTGCCGATACACGCATCAACGAGGTGACGATTTCGGCGGGAGAAAATCCGGCGGATATTTTGATTCGAAAAGTAGTGGCGAACAGAAATAGAAACAATCCGGAAAAACTTAAAAGTTTTCAATGTGAAACGTACAATAAACTTTCTGTTGAAGTATTAATTGACAGTGCGGGATTTAAAAAATCGGCAAACAAACGCGATACTTCTCCAATCAAGTATGATAAAGTTGAAAATGCTTTTACAAAACAACATTTATTTTTAACGGAAACTGTCACCGAAAAACGTTTCAGATTTCCGAATGATAATTACGAGCGCGTTATTCTTAATCGCGTGAGTGGTTTTCCGGATTTAGCGTTAGTGAGTCTTTCCAATGATATACAACCGTTTTCTTTTTATCGCGATTATCTCACCATTTTAGATAAAGAATACGTTAATCCGATTAGTCCGAGCAGTACGTTACGCTATTTTTTTAATATTGAAGATACACTTTATCAAAACCGCGATACCGTTTATGTTATCTCATTTCATCCGCGCAAAGGACAAGTTTTTGAAGGATTGAAAGGCGTTTTGCACATTAATACAAAAAATTGGGCGTTACAAAATGTGCGCGTTTTTCCCGTCAACAAATTACAACTGCCACTTAAAATTGAACAACAATATCAATTTGACACGATTGCGCAACAGTGGTTTCCGGAACAACTGAATTATGAATGGACGTTTGCCGGTTCGACAGGTTTCAGTATGCAAATGATCGGCAAAAGTTACGTGTCGAAAATAATAGTCAATTTAGATTTTAAACGCGGCGACATCAATCTTGAAACACCTGTGGTTTATGAAAAAAATGTTTTTAGCCGAAATGACAGTATTTGGAATGCGTTCAGACAAGTTGCACCACTTACACAAAAAGATTTAAAAACCTATCAAGTTATAGACAGTATCAGCCGAAAAAAAAGATTTACCACTTTTTCTAAAATTTTTGAAGCCTTTAACACAGGCAAAACGCGACTTACAAAAAATGTAAATCTTGATTGGTCGAAAGTGTTTCAATCTAATAATTTTGAAGGAACGCGGCTCGGTATCGGTTTAACCACACAAGAATTATATCCGTTAGTGCAGCCGCGTTGGTGGGAAATTGCAGGCAACGTTGGTTATGGTTTTAGCGACGCGGCTTGGAAATACGGCGCCAGTATAAAATTTAAAATCAATCAAAGTACGCAAACTAATTTTTTGTTGCAATATAAACACGATTTAGTCGAAGCCGGCACTTTAAACGAACTTGACAATACGGATATAACATCAAGAAGCGTGTATGCGCGTTATCTTAATACCAACGACGAATTAAATGCAATGCTCGGCACGCGTTTAATGCGCGGTTTGTTTGCGCGACTTTCTCTGAATCGGCAAACATTCAAACCAAATTACGGTTATAATTTTATAAATTCGGATAAAACTTCAAGCACCGGCATTTTTAATTTTACGGAATCCACTTTCTATTTAAAATATGCTTTTGATGAAAAAGTTATTACTTTTTTTGGGAAGGATTTGAATGTCAATAACTGTTTTCCGGTTTTGGAACTCGCATATACACATGGCTTCGATAATTTTTTGAATGGACGTTACAATTATGATAAATTCACTTTTGCGCTCCACCAATCTATTCCGATTCCGATTATAGGTCGCATGACTTGGCGAGTTGAAGGCGGTAATGTTCAAGGCAATGCACCACTATCAAAATTATTTACACTCAATCAAGGTTCCGGATTTTATGCTGCTTTTTATGTGCCGAACACTTTTCAAAGTATCGGCGATACGCTTTTGGTGTTCGATAAGTTTTTAAATTTTTATTTCCGGCAAGAATTGGGTAACATACTTTATCGCACACGTTATTCTGCGCCTAAACTTTCTCTACTTCAAAACGTTGCAGTCGGCAGTTTTTCCAATGCCGAACAACACACCGGTTTAAATTTCGGAACACTCTCAAAACCACTTTTCGAAAGCGGAATACTCTTGGATAATCTTCTGACCGTAAAAATCTTAAGTGTTACGAATATCGGTATCGGTGGCGGTGTTTTTTATCAGTGGCGCGAACAACGGGTACCTAACCGGATAGATAATTTGCAATTTAGGTTGAATTTTGGATTGTTTTTGTGATTTTTAGTTAGATTTTCTTTTTTCGACGATAATAAACGTACATTCGTCGGTAATACATTTTTTCGTGGAATTATTTGTAGTTTTGAAATGTTAAGTGTTGCAAGGGTATATCAATTAATAATAACAACTAACAATTATCATGTTTATTTCTATCGTAGGTGCTATTTTATATTTCGTTGCCACTTTCGTTTTG
>JAYTIA010000053.1:0-6518 GCA_043732145.1 Saprospiraceae bacterium | reverse complement strand
GGAAAATGAAATCATTAAAATTATAAACATCTTTAGAAAAATCGCGCAACGAACTTGAATAGTTAGAACTTAATGAACCTTGAGCGTACAATGACGGTTTCAATTGAGCTTCAGCAGCTTTTAAACCGTATTCTGCACTTTTTATGCGCCATTCTGCCGCTTTAATATAAGGTTGATAACCCAATGCTTGCGCGTAAATATTTTTAAA
Organism: Saprospiraceae bacterium; assembly: GCA_043732145.1. GTDB lineage: Bacteria > Bacteroidota > Bacteroidia > Chitinophagales > Saprospiraceae > JAAFJT01. The sequence continues at coordinate 6,310 of JAYTIA010000053.1, read as the reverse complement.
AGTATATACATCATTCGGAACATCGGCAGGTAAGGCTACTGTCGGTTTTTCAACTTTAATGGATTGTTCTGCCGGTAATTCGAGTAAATTTTTCAAATTCAAGTAACTTAACTCGACATTATTATCTGCAATGACTACTTGTTGTTCAGACCTCGCCGATTGCGCTTTCATATCCAATCGCGCATTTTGTGCCAAAGCACCGGCGCGAATTTGCTTTTCAACTTTATCGGCTTGTGCCACATCTTGTTCGCCACGCCGTTTAGCATTGGCTAATTGTTCTTCATTCAAAAGTATTTGCAAATAGGCTTGCGCTACTTGCAATGCCAAAGCATTTTGTGTCTGTTCCAAATCGGCGCGTGTCGCTTGAAGTTCGGCATCGGTTTGATGAATCTGCTGCTTAATAAGTCCACCTTGATAAATCGGTACATTGGCAACCAACGACCAACTGTTGTAATTCGTTGCAGAATTTTCAAAAGTATAAGTAGAAGGATTGACGCTGCGCCCGAAATTAAGACCTAAATTAGAATTTGCACTTACTGTCGGATATACTTGCATATGATACAACTTATTTGTCAATTGCGCACCTTTAACTTGTACTTGACTTTGTTTAACGCTTCTACTGTTGTCTTGTGCATAATGTACACAACGCTCCAAAGTCCAAACTTCTTGACCGAAAATACATTGCGCAACAAACACAAGTACTATAATTACCGGAAGAATCTTTTTTATCATGAATTTATATTTTTAATTGAGTGGATTGCGAAATTTCTAACCTTGGAAAGTTAGAGTAAGATGTATCCATAAATCAACCCGCTAACGAACCAACCCACTAACTGAACTCAAGATTACGCAACTTTACATAAAACTTGCAATAAAATTATATGAAAGTGCCAAATTGATAGATGAAACCCATGTATTTACCGAAAAACAAAAAAATGAGCTTGTTAAGCCCTTGTCTTTTTTTTAATTTTCACACAAAAATATCTAAAACTAAGTGATATTATAATTATAGTTTGAATCTGCAGAATATTTGGCAGATAGACCCTGTTGCTTTACTTTTGTAAAAAAAATTTAGAAGAACCGACCGACTTTTTATGGCTATGAATGACACGAAAGAGATGAAAAATAATGTAGAAAGTCCACTGGAGATATATAAACAATCGGTAGTTTTTACCGATACTGCCGGTAGTTCTCGAAAACTTTCTCCAATTATAAAATGGGCGGGCGGAAAAGAGCAAGAACTAAAATATATTATTCCTAATCTGCCGCTCCAATTTCAAGACTATTACGAACCGTTTGTCGGCGGCGGCGCAGTTTATACAGCTGTTCAAGCTGATAATTATTTCATTAACGATAAATCAGATGAATTGATTAACTTGTATCGCAGCATTACAAACGGTGACAGACAAATATTTTTTGAAGTAGTTGACCAAATCATTCGGAATTGGGATTTACTAACAACTATCATCCAAGATAACGCCATTTTTTTTATCTCAAACTACAAAAAGTATGCCGCCGGCGAACTTAACGATTCAGCATTCGAAGAAATTTTGTTTGAATTTATTTTAAAAAATACTGATGGTTTCACCGGTATGTTCTCGGTTATTTTCAACTTCAATATCGAAAATTTCATTAAAGAAATAAAAATCAACTTAATCAGAAAATGTAAACGCATGAAAAAGTTGGAGTTAATTAAAAACTTGCTGCCCGACAAAGATATTTTAGACAACATAGAAACAGCTTTTAAAAGCGCGTTTTATATGCAATTCAGGTTTCTTTACAACAACTCAAAAAAATATAACCTAAATGCCGCTTGTAAGTCTGCAATTTTTCTTTTCATCAGAAACTTCGCATACAGCGGTATGTTTCGCTACAATTCAAGCGGCGATTTTAACGTGCCGTATGGCGGCATTGCTTATAACAGTAAAAATTTTCAAAAAAAAGTGGACTACTTGCGAATGCAAGAACTGAAATCGCTTTTAGATAAAACCCGAATTGAAAATTTAGATTTTGAAGATTTTTTCAACTTGCACACACCAACAATAAATGATTTTATTTTTTTAGACCCTCCTTATGACAGCGAATTCAGTACTTATGCCAAAAATGAATTTACGAAAGCCGATCAAAAAAGACTCGCCGATTTTTTAATTAAAAAATGCAAAGCTCAATGGATGATGATAATTAAAAACACAGATTTTATTCACAGCCTTTACGCCCATAGCGGATTGAATATTAAATCTTTCGACAAAACTTATCTCGTAAGTTTTATGAATCGCAATGATAAAAATGTTGAACATCTTTTAATTACAAATTATTAAAGTGGCAAAAAGGCTTACTGAAACTGAACTAATTCTTCCTGCACTCTATTTATTAATGCACTTTAATAACGGAAGGATTACAACATCAGAGTTGATTCAAAAACTTCGTGAAATTATGAGACCGACTGGAGAAGATTTACAAATTTTGGCGGGAAGAAATGACGATAAATTTTCTCAAAAAGTTAGAAACTTGAAAGCCCATGATACTTTTGAAAGATTTGGTTACGCTACTTATAAAGGTGAACTGAGAAACGGATACGTTGAAATAACTGAAGCCGGTAAATCTCATTTAAAACAAAACGAAGAAGTTTTAAAATACCTTTTAGTTAACGACTTTACTTATGCAGACCTTTCCGAAAATTTGCGTCGCGTAGAAAGAAATAACAATCTTAAAAAAATTGAAACTTTTGATGAAAATGTAATCATTCAGGAAGGCACTAAAAAATTGACTGAAATGGCTGTTTACGAACGTTCTTCAAAGTTAAGAAATTATGCTATTGATCATTTTACCAAAGACGGCAGAATTAGTTGTCATTGTTGCTCTTTCAATTTTAGTGACTTTTACGGAACTGAAATAGGTGGTGGTTTTATTGAAATTCATCACACAAAACCCATTTTTAAGTACGCAGACGAAGATATATCAAGCACACTTAAAAATGCTGTTTCCAATTTGATTCCGGTTTGTCCAAACTGTCATCGAATGATTCACAGAAATTGGAAAAAGCCGATAGAAATTCAAGTATTAATCGACAGTATTTATGCGAACGGAAAATTTGAAAGACCGAAAATACATTCATGAAATAAAATTTTGATATTTACATCTTAGAAGACTATCTTTCAAATTGAAAATAAAAAAATTCCGGCTCAAAACTTGCAAGTATCAAATAAATAAAATTTCTTTGCAGCATAATTAAGAAAAACAATAAAATGATTAAGTGCGTAAATAATAATTGGTGGTGGCAAAACTATAACCCGCGTTGGTGATAGACTTGCTCCTTCATTTATGTACTTGAATTTATTTTTCAGCATAATTTTTGAAACGGCTTGTTGGTTCACCCAACAAGCCGTTTTGCGTTAACGATTTAACAATTTAACGATGACTAAACAAAAAATAAAAACAATTACGCGCCGATATTTAGCCGATATTGTTACACCGGTGAGTATTTATTTGAAAGTGCGCGACAAATACAGCGAGTCTGTTTTATTGGAATCAAGTGATTCGAGGAGTCTCGAAAATTGTTTTTCATTTATCGGCATCGAACCGATTGCGCGTTTTCAAGCGCAAACCGGAACTATTGTAGAAATGACAACCAACGGAAAAAAGCACACGAAACAAATCGCCAATGATAAAGTATTGGCAGAATTTAAAAAATTCGTTGCGTCTTTTGATGTCGAGCCTCAAAGCAATACGCTCAACGGTTTTTTCGGACATTCGTCTTTTGAAGCAGTGCAATACTTCGATACGATTTTTTTCGACGAAGCTAAGCGTAAAACGGATTTACCGGATTTGCATTATGCCTTGTATCGTTTCGTCATTTCCATTAATCATTTTAAAGATGAAATGATTATTCTCGAAAACATTCCCGAAGGTCAAGAAAGCAAATTAGAGGCACTTGAAGCCGTCATTCACAATCAAAGCACACCGACGTTTGAATTTTCGATGATGGGTGATGAGATAAAAAACATGAACGACAACACTTACCTCGACATGATTTCAAAAGGAAAATACCATTGTCAGATTGGTGATGTGTTTCAAATTGTGCCGTCGCGCCGTTACTCGCAGGCTTTTACGGGCGATGATTTTCAAGTTTATCGCGCCCTTCGCAGCGTTAATCCGTCGCCGTATTTATTTTATTTCGATTACGGAACTTACAAAATTTTCGGTTCTTCACCCGAACAACAACTGGTTATTAAAAATAATATAGCCACCGTCAATCCGATTGCCGGCACGTATCGCCGCACCGGTGATGATGCACAAGATGCAGAATTGGCGCGAGAACTCGCACAAGACCCGAAAGAAAATGCTGAACACATCATGCTCGTTGATTTAGCGCGCAACGATTTGGGTAAGCATTGCACATCGGTAAAAGTAAAAGTATTGAAAGAAATTCAGTACTTCAGTCACGTCATACACATCGTTTCAAAAGTGGAAGGCACGTTAAAAAAAGATACTAATCCGATTGATGTTTTTGCAGATACTTTTCCCGCCGGCACACTCAGCGGCGCACCGAAATATAAAGCGATTGAACTCATCGCCGATATGGAACAAGAGAACCGACATTTTTACGGCGGTGGTATCGGCTTCATCGGTTTTAACGGCGATTTAACACACGCGATTGTTATTCGTTCTTTTTTGAGTAAGGATAATATTTTGCACCGTCAAGCCGGTTGTGGTGTCGTCGTTTCAAGTGTTGAAGAAACGGAATTGATGGAAGTACATCATAAACTCGGTGCATTGAAAAAAGCTCTTGAAATCAGTTGATAGTTGATGGTTGAAAATGTTTTCAATTCTTAATTTTTAATTTTTAATTATGAAAATCTTAGTCCTCGATAATTACGACAGTTTTACGTACAATCTCGTTCAATATATCACCGAAATTGTGGGAGAGAAACCCGATGTTTTTCGCAACGATAAAATCTCTTTGGACGATGTTGAAAATTACGATTATATTTTTCTGTCACCCGGTCCGGGTTTACCAAAAGATGCCGGTATTATGCCCGAACTGATAAAAAAATACGCGCCGACAAAAAACATTTTTGGGGTATGTCTCGGTTTGCAAGCCATCACGGAAGCCTTCGGCGGAACGCTTTACAATTTGCCGAAAGTATATCACGGTGTTGCTACCAATATTAAAATTACGGACAGAAGCGATGCCATTTTTGAAAACGTTCCCGGCGAAATTCTCGTTGGACGTTATCATTCATGGGCAGCCGTCAAAGAAACTTTTCCCGACGATTTAAAAGTCACCGCCGTGGACAGTGCCGAAGGTGTCATCATGGCACTCGCGCACAAAACTTACAATGTCAAAGGCGTACAATTTCATCCGGAAAGCGTGATGACCGATTACGGCAAACAAATTTTAAAAAATTTTTTACAACAAACAAATGCACCCGCTTCGCAAAATGCGATTGAGTATGTGTTTTAGCTATGTTATCCGTTATCCATTATCTGTTACCCGTTTATAACGATTAACTAATAACGGATAACGGATAACCGATAACGATTCAACAATGAAAGTAGTTCTACAAAAACTATTCGAACATAAAAAACTCTCGAAGCAAGAAGCGAAAGAAATTTTGATTAATATCTCCGCTTCAAAATACAACGACGCGCAAATTGCGGCGTTCCTCACTGTCTATCTCATGCGACCGATTTCCGTGAGCGAGTTTGAAGGTTTTAGAGAAGCACTTTTAGAATTGTGTATTCCCGTTGATTTGCAAGGCATGGATACGATTGATGTGTGCGGTACCGGCGGCGACGGAAAAAATACTTTTAACATTTCTACGCTCTCTTCATTCTTGATTGCAGGTGCAGGTTATAAAGTGGCGAAGCACGGTAACTACGGTGTATCATCGGCGAGTGGTTCGTCGGATGTGTTGCAGTTTGTGGGATATAAATTCACAAATGATGTTGATACGTTGCGCCGACAAATCAACGACACAAATATTTGTTTTCTGCACGCACCGCTTTTTCATCCGGCTTTAAAAACCGTTGGACCGATTCGCAGACAACTCGGCGTAAAAACTTTTTTCAATATGCTCGGACCGATGGTAAATCCGGCGCGACCGAAATATCAAATGTCGGGTGTGTTCAGTTTAGAGTTGGCGCGATTGTATAAATATATTTTTCAGCAAATTCCGGACAAACAATTTGCCATCATTCACGCCTTAGACGGTTACGATGAAATTTCTTTAACCGGCGATTTTAAACTATTGATGAATGATCGCGAAGCCACATTGTCACCGCAAAACATGGGCAAAAAAACTTTACA
>JAYTIA010000052.1:0-2450 GCA_043732145.1 Saprospiraceae bacterium | reverse complement strand
CCGTTTTCACTTTTTTGGACGGATGGATTGATCGCAACAATCAAATCAGAAATTATAAAATTGTTTGTATTTTCAACATTGGGCAATTAAAAATTTACGAAGAACTTTTTCTATATCACCGATTAAAATTCAATCGCGGCAAACAATCGCGTACAGGTAACGAAATGATGGGGATATGGACGTTAAAAGGCTCCGAAAAAAATCATGATAAACTCATTGCAGAAATTTTGAATGATGCGAACGTGAAGTCATTTGAGTTTTGATTAGTACCGGCAGCTACCAATCAACTTTAAAATTGGCAGATATTTTGGAATAATAGTTTAATAGACTTTTAATTATCATTAAATAGTTTTTCCTTCCCACTCATATAAATTCAAAATCCAAAACCATACATGTTTATACCTAAAATAAATGCTTGGAACGACGATGCCGATATCAAGAATTTCATAAAAGAAAATGGTTTTGGTATTTTGATTCTCACGGATACACACGGTGTACCGCAAGCTACGCATATTCCCGTTTTGTTAGAGCAAAATGAAACCGGTATAAGTGTTTTGCGCGGACACGTAAGTAAAGCAAATCCGGCGGCAAAACTTATCAGTGAAGTGCAACAGGCTTTAGTTATTTTTCATGGTGCACATAGTTATGTGTCGTCGTCTTGGTACGAAAAAGAAAATGTATCTACTTGGAACTATACTGCGGTGCATATCTACGGAAAGATTCGTTCTCTCACGCACGAAGAATTATTAGACAATGTTACGCACCTCACCGAAAAATATGAAAGCGCAATGCAGCAACCGCGACAAGTCGCTTCGATGTCTCACGAAATGATACATAAAGAAATACGCGGTATAGTAGGATTTGAAATGAGTTTAGATGATGTGCAAGCCAAACGCAAACTTTCGCAAAATCGCAATGACCACGATTACGTTAACGTTGTGCATAAATTGGAACAAACGCCGGATGCACAATCAAAAGCGGTGGCGACAAAAATGAAAATTTTACGTGACCTTGATTATGGCAACAAATGATATAACTTATTGCCTCAATCTTTCACACGCTATATCAATTAAACCGTCATTATCTTTCACGACTTGATGTCCCATATCCATTAAAGCATTGAGATTACTCGGAGATGTATCATCCATACCTTCATGTCCTTTAGTAAGCGAAGTATTTAAGCGCACGTATCTTTTTGTACCGTTTGGATAATCGGGTAAAACATATTGCATTTGGTAGTGCGTACTCTCCGAAACGCTGTGCATAACCAGATCTATAATTCTGCCTTTCCAAATCCATGGTAACATTCCCCATTTTTCTGCACTTGTGTAAGGTATCGGTTTATCCGATTGACCGGTGCCGAGCGACAACATAAAGAACGGAGCCGCATCAATGGTAGCTGTAACAACCGTTTCTAAATCTCTGTCATTGATGCCGGCGATACCTGATTTTACTTTTTTTGGTTGATTTTTTATTTCGGTCCATAATTCATTAGCTTCCGAAAAAGCTAAAGTTGAGGGGTTGTTCGCATATAAGCCGCCATCAACGAGACTCAAAGTTTTTTTACCCCATTTGACTTCATTTGCCGGAAAAAAAGTTGGTGCCGCCGAAGTTGAACGCGCTACCTCGCGCATCAAAAAATTTTCGGTCTTTTGATAATTTATATCTTTTGCCAATCGCGATAAAAAATAAAATGGTTTATTGGTTTGTGTATCCACAGAAGTAATTAAAATTTCCGTAAGCGCGTCTTTTAGTTGTGTATCGCCGTAACGTTCTTTTAACAATCTTTCTAAACCGTCGGCACTATAACCCGGATAAAAAAGTTGGCTCACCGTTTTGAAACGGCGTTTTTTAAATATCTCGCCGCCATATTTGGTGTATAGTTCCAATAAACCGCCCGCATCAAGTTTAGGTTTACCGTTAGCGTCCGGAATAGTTAAACCGACGCTGATAATTCCGCCTGTTGATGTACCTGCAATCAAATCGAACACCTCTGAAAGCGGTTTGTTCATTCGTTTTTCAATCTCTTGGAGAATGATGCAAGGAATAATTCCGCGTATGCCGCCGCCGTCAATACACAGAATTTTTAATACAGGTTTATTAATTGTGTCCATTTGCTTATGTTATTTAATTGAAATAAAGATTTCGATGAAGATTCTCAAAGATACATAATTATTGAACAAAAAATAATGAATAATGAATAATCTTGTTACAAATTGATTTTTCATTTTTCATTTTTCGTAGTTCTTTACTTATATCACTCCAATTGATAAAAGTTCTTTTTCCAACTCGGTAGGATTTTTAAAATGAATGGCGTATAAACCGATTTCTCGTGCGGAGTGAATGTTTTTTATATTATCATCAATAAAAACAGACTCTTCAGGTTTGATTTGGTATCTGTCGAATAAAATCTGATAAAAATTTTTGTCGGGTTTAATCATTTTTTCGTG
>JAYTIA010000051.1:0-2451 GCA_043732145.1 Saprospiraceae bacterium | reverse complement strand
AAAAGATAAAGGCAATATAAAACTAAATGAATAGAAAATATTTTCACCGGAATATCATAACATAAATTAAGAACCATTACATGTATGAAAACACCGGTTGCAACGAACAATCCAAACGTAATAGTTTTTCTGTTTAGCAATAATACTGCTGCAATTATTTCCATTACTCCTGCAAAAATTTCATAGGGCGCTGAATAGCCAATAAACAACCACGACAAACGCATTGGCAATAAATCGCCCAAATTAGTACTCAATAAAGATTCAGTAGGAAAGGACATTTGTGATAAAAAAACTTTAGCTAAGCCATAGCCCATTGCAATCATTGCTAAATTATAACGAATTATGGTTCTGAACCAATAATCTAATAGCGTGTAGTTTTTTCTTCTTATGTTCAATAAAGTCCAAACTGTGGTACCAAATATTGCAAGTGATAAAAACAAACATACTTGCGCCCAGCCAAACGATGTATCACCGCTGCCATTCGTAGGCACTAAAACCGGACGCACATGAAAAAAATATTTGTTTGCAGCATTTACAAACCAATCAATACATGCGCTGTAAAAATTTGAAATTGTCTCAAATCCCGGAATTGGTAAATCAAAAATCCAAGTCCAAGGGGCTATGTATAGGAGAAAATAAATAAAGAAAAATCGAAAAACGATTTTGTGCAAATTAGCCCAAGCATTGTTATTTGTGATTTCAGTTTTTAACATCCTTTAAATTTCTTGTAATTATTTATATTAATCCGGATTTTAACTCAAAGCTAAGAATAATCCTGAAACATCAAGAGAATTCTGCGTCAGAAATTTCAAAATGTCTCAAGTTTATTCTTTAATAAATGAGAAACAAAACCTGAATAATATAGCATAAGAGTAGGATTTTCATCCAATCAAAAATGAAATTTCAAATAATTACACCAAAAATTATAAAATGTCCTATTTTTTTCGTCACTTTGTTGACTTTTATTTTTGCTCTATCACACCTGACAATTAATAATGAAACTACTCCTACGCATTGGCATTTTTCTCGCGCTTTTCGGCGCATTGGCTTTTATAAAAATCAAATATTTTCCACGTGAAAACACTATTGCTGTTGCACCACCGTCTACTGCCGGCAAATCAAGTGCAACTACCGGTGTTTTGGGTTATGTAATTAAATCCGAAAAATTAGATAATAAAATTTTTGCAACGGGTTCAATTGTAGCCAGTGAAATCGTTGATATAAAACCGGAACTCGCCGGAAAAATCACCGCGCTTAATTTTTCGGAAGGAAAACCGGTGACAAAAGGTCAATTACTCATCAAACTCAACGACGCGGATTTTCAAGCGCAACTGAAAAAATATCGCGCACAATTGGAATTATCGCAACAAAGTGAAGGGCGTTTACGAAAACTTTTAGATATTAAAGGTGTTTCACAAGACGAGTATGATGCGGTGACATTACAAATCAATAATATTAAAGCGGATATGGAATATACGCAAACGCAGATTGATAAAACGGAAATAAAAGCACCTTTCAATGGTGTAATTGGTTTAAAAAATGTTTCTGTCGGTTCTTATATCAACGCTTCGAGTCAAGTAGCGACGATACAAATGCTTAATCCGTTAAAAATTGATTTTACGATTCCGGAAAAATATGTCAATCAAGTTAAAATCGGCGAAACTTTGACATTTCAAAGCGATGCTTCGACACAAAATTTTTTCGGAAAAGTATATGCCACTGAAAATCAAATTGACCCGATAACGCGTACTTTAAAACTAAGAGCAACAGCACCCAATCCAAACAACGTGCTAAAACCCGGTGCTTTTGTGAAAGTGAATTTTAATTTGAAAGAAATTGACAACGCTTTGATGGTGCCGACTGAAGCAATTGTACCGATATTGAAAGGCCAACAAATTTACGTTTCTAAAAATGGCAAAGCGCAGGCAATCACAGTTGAGGTCGGTGTACGAACAGATACCAAAATACAAATTCTCACCGGCGTTCAAGTTGGCGATACGATTATTACTTCAGGTTTAATGAGTTTGAAACCGGATGCAGGTGTTAAGTTTACGAAAGTATTATAGCCGTCAGCTATCAGAAAAAATTTGCCGTTAAAAGTAATTGAAGCGGGTAATAAGTTAAAACTAATTATTGAATGGCTGAAAGCTGAAAGCTGACGGCTAACAGCTTATCATGATTAACACAGAAAAAAATAAAGATACCAATGAAACGCATCCTTTATTTCCGAGTGGCGAATGGGAAGGATTTTATACTTACGCCTTCGGACCGGATGCACAGCAACATAAAATGTCGTTGCAAATTGATTTTAAAAATAATTTAATCACCGGTAGCGGCGGTGATGATATTGGTGCGTTCAGTTGGCGCGGTACTTATGATAAGAATGCATTAAAATGTAGTTTGACAAAAAATTACGGCTCTCATACTGTTTTTTATGAAGGCAGTGTAGAT
>JAYTIA010000050.1:0-2453 GCA_043732145.1 Saprospiraceae bacterium | reverse complement strand
TGTTTTATTTATAGTGTCACACAAAAAATAAATTTGGAATGAGAAAGAAATAAATTCTGTCGGTAGGGTTACTTATTTTTTGGTCAGAATTCCTATCTTTTAAGGCGAATATCGCGTAATATTTAACGTAAAAGATAAGTATTATGAACATAAAAGAATAAATCTAACGGTAAAATTCATTTCTTTCTCATTCCTAAATACAAAAGTAAACCAAAGTTATTTTAAAATTTTGAAAAAATAAAATTTTTTTTGCGATTGTGAGATTTGTAAATCGGTATTATCTAATTTTGCAAGATGCAAATAACAGCGAAAGAATTAGCAATACTTTTAGATGGTGAAATTGACGGTGACGGTGACGCCACTGTAATGCAACCCGGTAAAATTGAATCGGGCAAAAAAGGCGATATTTGTTTTCTCGGTAATAGCCAATATGAGCAGTATGCTTATTCCACTCAAGCATCTATACTCTTGGTTAATAAAAATTTTTTACCCAAACAACCAATAACTTCTACGCTTATTCGAGTGCAAGATGTTTATGAGGCAGTGGCTTTACTTTTAGAAAAATTCGGCAAAAAAAAACGCACAGATACATCTGAAATTTCCACGCACGCAAGTATTCACGAGACGGCGAAAATTGGCGAGCGCGTTATCATCGGCGATTTTGCAGTGATTGAATCGTATGTTGTGATTGGTGATGATGCTGTAATCAATCCGCAAGTTTTTATTGGAAAAAATACAGTTGTTGGAAGCAACGTGTTGTTGTATGCGGGTGTAAAAATTTATCCGAATTGTGTGCTTGGAAATAATTTAATTATACACGCCGGAGCGGTTATCGGCAGTGACGGTTTTGGTTTTGCACCGCAAGCCGATGGTTCTTACAAAAAAATAAACCATGTCGGCAACGTCATAATCGAGGATGACGTTGAAATAGGTGCTAATTCTACGATTGATAAAGGTTCAATCGGCGCAACTATCATTAGAAAAGGTGTGAAATTAGATAATTTAGTTCATGTTGCGCACAATGTAGAAATTGGCGAACATACAGTTATTGCGGCACAAACCGGCATTGCGGGAAGTACAAAAATCGGCAAATTTAATCGCATTGGGGGACAAGTCGGTATTGTCGGACATTTGACAATTGGAAATCACGTTCAAATTCAAGCACAATCCGGTGTGGCGAGTTCTGTACCGGATAACAGCAAATTATATGGTTCTCCTGCTATCGAGTATCGAAATTATTTGAAATCGTACGCCATTTTCAAAAAACTACCGGAAATTAAATTTAGATGACAGTTGAAAGTTGATAATTGTCAATTGTCAGCTATCAACTTTCAACTGTAATCTAAATTAAAGCGTTTTTATTTTTATGTTCCTAAACCAAATTTTATTACCGTGATCTTGTAAAGCAATATGCCCTTCTTTAAATTTTCCGAAATAAGGCATAGATTTGAATTTGCTTCCTGCCACTAATTTATTCCAATAAGGACTGCCGATCTGCACGCTCACTACTTTTGTGCCGTTTAAAAATTGTTCGACAAAACCGTTTTGTTGGCGCAGTATGACATGATTCCACTCGCCGACCGGTTTTACGGTTTCTTTGCTGCTTTTAATTAAGTCATATAAATCGCCGGTGCGGTGTTTTTCGAGTTTACCATCGGGATGACAAGAGTTATCCAAAATTTGCATTTCCGGTCCGGTGTGCCAAACATATTGCGCAGAATCTAATTCCTGTACATTATATATAATTCCGGAATTCGCGCATGGTGTGACTTTCCAATCCACTTTTAATTCGTAATTGGCATACTTTTCTTTTGTAATCAGATCTCCGCCGTCTGCTTGCCACTGTCCCGGTTTAAGTTCGTGCGCGTTCAAACAAATCGCTTCATCATTAACAATCCAATCTTTACCGATGGTTTGTTTTTTGAAATTTCGGAAATTCTCCAACGATTTTCCGTCGAATAAAAGTTTAAAACCTTCGCGTTTTTCACGCGGAGTTAAAGCATTATTCGGTGTAATTTTTTTTGCCAAGTCATCATTAAACGAGAAAGCTAAGAGTGTTACCATAGCAACTCCTGTTAAGGCGTAAGTGAAGGTATTTTTCATACATTAAAGTTGTTTAGAGTTTGTAAAATAGTTAATAACGTTCTATTGCTTGTTTGAAAATTTAATTTTCGTGTAAAAATAAGTTTATTTATTGATAAAACTATTTTTTTTTAAATTTTTTTCTCAATAAATTAATTTTTTTTCATTGTTATTTATACCATAATTAAAAGATTATTATTTTTCGAATAAGTCTATCGCATAAAATAAAATTTTGCTTTTTTTTGCAGCATTTTTATATGCTTGCTTCTGCTATAAAAATAAAAAAGAAGTACATTCGTCTTTACAAAAGCTTTTCGTGATTTCTCGAAATTTTATTCTTCAAACTCATAACCTATACAATGCGTTACATC
>JAYTIA010000049.1:0-2464 GCA_043732145.1 Saprospiraceae bacterium | reverse complement strand
ATCGGGCGGTTAGGTCGTCCGATATCGCCGGTAAACCCAATCATTTTTGTTTTACCATTTTCATTGACGCGCAAAACCACACTCGCCGAACCGAGAATATGCCCGGCATCTCTGAATAACACATCTACGCCTGGACGAATTGTTATCCAATTTTCGTAATTAAAACCGAGGAAAAGTTTTAATGATGCGCGTACATCATCGGCATTATAAAAAGGTACTTCGGTTGCCGGTTTTCCGGCAGCAACAGCATCTTTGTTCGCAAAATCTGCATCGCGTTGATGTATACCGGCACCATCGAGTAACATAATTGTTGTTAAATCGAGTGTAGGGTTAGTACAATAAATCATACCTTTAAAACCATCTTTCACGAAACGAGGAATACGTCCGCAGTGATCAATATGCGCATGAGACAGTACTAAGCAATTAATAGTTTTCGGGTCGAATAACCAATGCTCATTAAAATCTTTCATAGCATCTTCATGCCCTTGATACATACCGCAATCAAGCAAAATAGTAAAGCCGTCGTCAAGTGTGAGTAAATGCGTACTTCCGGTAACTTCTCTTGCAGCGCCGCAAAATTTAATTTTCATAACTTTATTTTAGATAATGGACAAGTATATCAAACAGTATATCGTAATTCAGAACAAATTTATACATTCGTTTTTAAATCTTCTATCTAAAAACGAATTACTTTTGCAAATAAATTTGAGAAATCGAGAAGTATTGAAATTTTCAAATGTAATTATTCGTTTCCCATTATTTATTGTTCATTACCTCTTATGTCAGTTGAAGTTCAAGCATTAACAAAAACTTACGGTACACAAAACGCTATTGACGCTATTTCATTTAAAGCAAACAAAGGAGAAATTCTGGGTTTTTTGGGACCGAATGGGGCGGGAAAAACAACGACGATGAAAATTCTGACTTGTTTTATGTTACCGACTTCCGGCAGCGCAAAAGTTTGCGGTTTCGATGTGCAACGCAATTCAATGGATGCGCGCCGTCATATCGGTTATTTAGCCGAACACAATCCGTTGTACAAAGATATGTATGTGCGCGAGTACTTAAATTTTGCCGCCGGTTTGAATCAATTAAATAATAAACCCGCACGAATAAAAGACATCATCGAACGTGTCGGTTTGGGTTTAGAAGAAAAGAAAAAAATCGGTGCATTATCTAAAGGCTATCGCCAACGGGTTGGTTTGGCTCAAGCTATGTTACACAATCCGGAAGTTTTAATTCTTGACGAACCTACAACCGGTTTAGACCCTAACCAAATTATTGAAATCAGAAACGTTATTAGAGATTTCGGAAAAAATAAAACTGTTATTTTTTCTACGCACATCATGCAAGAAGTACAATCACTTTGCAATCGCGTGATGATTATTAATAAGGGAAAGATTGTTGCAGACGCACCGATTGCAGATTTACAAAAAAATATGCGCCAACAAAATATCATCACCGTCACTTTTCAACAACCGGTAGATGAAAAATTATTGAACACGATAATAGGTATTCAACGCACCGAAAAACTAAACGATAAATCGTACAAACTTTTTGCCGATGAAAATGCCGATGTTCAAGCCGCTATTTTCAAATTTTCTGTGGATAATAAAGTCGTCTTGACAGAAATGAAACAAGATAAAGCGGGATTAGAAAGTATTTTTAGAGAATTGACTTCATAGTTGCTAGTTATAAGTTGTTAGTTGTTTTTAACCAAACTTCTTACTAATCTCTTTTATCTCTTGTTCTTGTGATTTCGGATAAATCAGTAAGACATCATTTTCATCAACAATAATAAAATCGTCAAGCCCTTTGATGACAACTTTTTTATTTTTAGGTACTCTAATAATCGAATTGGTTGTTTCGGAAGTATAAACGCGATCGCCTTGAATGACATTGTTTTTTTCGTCTTTATCCGATTCGAGAAAAAGAGAAGCCCAGGTTCCTAAATCTGACCAACCGCAATCGCACGGAATCGTGTGAATGTTGTCAGCTTTTTCCATAATGGCGTAATCAATAGAAATGTTTGGTGTTTTCGGATAGTGCGCATCAATGAAACTTTGTTCGTCTTCAGTATTATATACTGCGTTACCTTTTTCTAAAATTTCTAAAATTTCGGGCGCATTGCGTTCAAACGATTGAAGCAATCTTTTAACTGACCAAACAAAAATACCTCCATTCCAAAGATAATTACCGGCTGCTAGAAATTCTTGTGCTTTTTCAAGAGTCGGTTTTTCTTTGAAAGAATTGACTTTATAAATGCCTTCGTTGGTAGTGTCGTGCCGATTGAATTGAATGTAGCCGTAGCCGGTGTTCGGATGTGTCGGCGTGATACCCAATGTCATCAATGCATTGTGATTTACCGAAAACTTAAATGCCTGTTCAATAGTTCGCAAAAAAACTGCTGAATCTGAAATGATGTGATCGGAAGGAGCGACAACAAAAACGGCATTCGGATTTA
>JAYTIA010000048.1:0-2470 GCA_043732145.1 Saprospiraceae bacterium | reverse complement strand
GTGATTTAGTAAGTGCATTGGCAAAGGCGCGGCCGAATACGCAAATCTGGGTAGGGAAAGGTACTTTTTATCCGACACAATGTACGAATTGCGGTGTTTTAGATAGAAGAAAATCATTCAATATACCTGAAGGCGTGAGTCTTATCGGCGGATTTACCGGTAACGAAACTTTAGCTGCGCAACGCGATTTAAAAAATAATAAAACAATTTTGAGCGGCGATATTGATCGCGACGGTTTACCGAACAAAAACAGTTACAGCGTGATCTACACTTTCGGCGTGAGTGCAAAAACTATTGTTGACGGCTTCACAATTACAGCAGGATATGCTAACGATACGACGGCAGCGGGTGAAATTTATTCGAGCGGCGGCGGTTGGTACAACGATTGCAGAGATACGGTAAGCAGTCCGACGATTCGCAATTGTAATTTTTTGTCCAATTACGCACTTACATTCGGCGGCGGGTTGATCAATAATATGTTTAGAGGAAAATGCAGCAGTCAAGTACTCAATTGCACTTTTGCGAATAATTATAGTCACAGTGTTGGTGGCGGATTGAATAATTTTGCTGTTGACAACGGTATTTGTACAGCGCATTTTGAGTTTTGTAATTTCATCAGCAATGTATCAGATGAAGGCGGTGCCGCTGTTTCCAATGACGGTGAACGAGGTTCTAATTTGAGCGTATTCAGTAATTGTACTTTTATTAAAAACGAATGTCCGTATTCAGATTCCGTCATAACTTATGGCGGTGCGATGTATAATCTCGGAAAAAATGGTAACTCCTCTCCGGTAATTACGAACTGTTTATTTTGGGGAAATAAAGCCTATGGCGGTACGATGTATTGTTTAGGTGCTTTCAAAGGGAAAAGTAATCCGCAAATTACCAATTGTATTTTTTATAAAAACGAAGCACACACCTGCGGCACCGTTTACTCCAATGCAGGCGATACTACAGGAACGGCATCGCCCAGCATTGTAAATTCTATTCTTTGGAAAAATAAAGCGAATCTCGGGCGCATTTTCAGAAATAATTACAGTACACCGCGCATCAGTTATTCCATAGTTGATACAGCGAGTTGTGTGGCACTCAATAGTGGCGTCGGTTCGAGTGTTGTCTGCGGCAATGGTATGATTTACAACGAAGACCCAATATTTGCTGACCCAGATAACGGTGATTTTCGGTTTAAAGCCGGATCACCGGCTATTAATAGCGGCACCACATCGGTTGTCACAGGACTCGCTTTGCAATACGATTTAGACAGTTTACCGCGTATTGTTCAGAATATCGTTGATATGGGTTGTTATGAATTTACGGGTTTAAAATTTTTTCAGCCTGAAATTGTGACACATCCTACCGATAAAGCCGTTTGTGAAAAAACAAATACTTTTTTCAAAGTTAAAGCAAGCGGAACACAACCACTCATTTACGATTGGTATAAAAACGATACGCTCTATAAACCCAATGGTTCGGATACACTTTTTCTAAATAATGTTATCTCCGGCACATCCGGTAATTATAAATGTATTGTCAGGAATAATATCGGACAAGTTGCACCTACTTTTTCCGGTAACCTTTTAGTGCAAACCTTGCTGCCTGTTTCCGTAAGTATGGAAACTGTTTCAACACCCCCTTGCGAAGGCGACAGTATTACTTTGCGCGCGCGGACTGTTAACGGCGGAAAAACGCAACGCATTATTTGGTTACTCAATAGCGTGTCAATGGGTTTGCCGGATAGTTTGACGAGTGTGACTTTAATGGCAGGCAGTAAGTATTTTAAATACAATTGCACACTTATATCTTCTGAAATTTGCGTACAGCAAAATTCTGTGCCTTCTAATACTGTGAATGTAGTAGATTTATTAAAACCATCCGTAACTGCTACGTTGGCTTTAAATGTGAATCGTGCATCTTATTGCATCGGCGACAAAGTTCGCTTGGAGGCTACGGGTGATTATTGGGGATATACACCGCAAATAGATTGGTTTAAAAACGGAAAATCTTTAAATTTTCATCAGAGTTATTTAATTATAGATTCGCTCCGACGAAATGATACTGTTTCGGTAAAAATCATTTCTTCCGAGTCTTGCTCCGATAAATTTACGCCGACAAATCAATTTGTCAATACAAGAGGTGATAATTGTCAATCCGGCAAGATTAATTCAAAATTGGAGCCCAAAATTTTTCCGAACCCTTCAACCGTCACACGTTTAACGATTGAAAAAGGCGATTGGAGCGGACGATTGCGCATTGATATTTTAACTCAGACCGGCAGTTTAGTTCAATCTATTGAAATTCCGGAAGCCGATCAACAAAATTCTTTTGATATTGAAACAAATGTTACCTCCAACGGTTTTTATTTTATACGTTTGAGTAACGAAACGGCATCTAAAGTATTTAAGTGGATATTTATTAAAGAATGATGAATGATAAATGATGAATCGCAAGAGGAAACTTTCATCATTCATTA
>JAYTIA010000047.1:0-2481 GCA_043732145.1 Saprospiraceae bacterium | reverse complement strand
TGACGATTGCCGGCTGTGCAGTATAAATTTCCGTCATTTCAGGTTTCATCGGCATAACGCCTTTTGGTTGTCCTTGAATTTGTGCGTAAGTTGTTGATGACATTAAAATCACCAAAGCGAATAAAAATAAATGCGGTTTTTTCATGCAAGAATTTGTTTGATTAATTATAAAACCCGAAATTACAAATACTTTAGCGTTTAAAAATAGAATTTAGTATTTTTTTTAAATTTTACGTGCACTCATACATTCATTTTACCGGATTGACACCTCGTTTTTTCACTTAGCCTATATAATATTATGTGAAATCTCTGAAAAAACTAGATGCGTATATCGTTAAAAAATAGAATAACCGACCGTTATGTCGCTTGAGAAAATTTTAAAAAAATATTGGGGTTATGATGCTTTTCGTCCTTTGCAACGAGAAATCATCGCGGCTGTTTTAGAAAATAAAGACACACTCGCGGTTTTACCGACGGGTGGCGGTAAAAGTATTTGCTACCAAATTCCGGCTTTGATGAACGACGGTATTTGTGTCGTTATTTCACCGTTGATTGCTTTAATGATTGACCAAGTTGAACATCTCAAAGAAAAAGGCATTGCGGCGGCGGCGGTTCATTCCGGTATGCACTTCAAGGATATTGATCGAATTTTAGATAATGCAGTTTACGGCAGCTACAAATTTATTTTTCTTTCGCCCGAAAGATTGACTACTGAATTAGCGATTGAACGCATTAAACGTATGAAAGTCAGCCTCATTGCGGTGGATGAAGCGCATTGCATCAGTCAGTGGGGTTACGATTTTCGTCCGCCTTATTTGCGCATTGCTGAAATTCGCGAGCATTTACCGGACGTGCCGATTTTAGCTTTAACCGCAACCGCAACACCCGAAGTTGCAAAAGATATTGCCGATAAATTGCAATTACGAGTCGGATATCAAACGTTTGTTGGCGATTTTTCGCGTCCTAATATCGGTTATATTGTAAGACAAACAGAAGATAAACATACCAAACTTTTAGAAATTTTAAGAAAAACAAGCGGCACTGCGATTGTTTATGTGCGCAACCGCCGCAGAACAAAAGAAATTGCGACACTGCTGCAAGAAAAACAACTCAGTGCCGATTTTTATCACGCCGGTTTGGATTTTGAAGAGCGTTTGAAAAAACAAACGGATTGGACAAACAATAAAACAAAAATTATCGTTGCCACAAATGCTTTCGGAATGGGTATTGATAAACCGGATGTGCGCACTGTCGTACATTTCGATATGCCGGAATCTTTGGAAGCCTATTATCAAGAAGCCGGACGTGCCGGGCGCGATGAAAAAAAATCTTATGCCGTCGTCTTATTTCAAAAAAACGATGCCGATATGTTGAATGAAAAACACCTCGCCAATTTTCCGCCGATGAAAGAAATTCGGCGCACATACGAAGCACTCGGCAGTTATTTGCAATTGGCAGTCGGTGGCGGACGCGGTGTAAGTTTCGATTTTGATTTAACGGATTTTACTCAGCGTTTTAATTTTGAACTTTTGCCGACACACGCCATTTTTAAAATTTTGGAACAAGACGGCTGGTTGGCTTTGACTGAAAGTGTTTATGTACCGTCGAAAATAAAATTTTTAGTGTCGCGCGAAACAATTTATGATTTTCAACTCCGCCATAAAAATTACGAGCGCGTTATAAAAGGTTTATTGCGTTATGCGCAAGGCATCACGCAAGATTATGTCAATGTGAGCGAATCGCGTTTGTCCGGTTTATTGCAAATGCCGGTAATGGATATAGAAAAAATTATACGACATTTGCACCAAGAAAGTATTTTAGAATATCTGCCGCACAAAGAAAAACCGCAACTTACTTTTCTGCGCGACCGCATTGTCGGTGCACACTTAGAAATTGATTGGAATGCGTATATGTTCAGAAAAAAACGCGCCGCTTATCAATTGCGAAAAATGTTGGATTATGTCGAACTCGATTTTTGTCGGGAAAGACAATTGACGGAGTATTTTTTGGGTGAACAACAATCGCCAACAGAAATTAATCAAAAATCAAAAATCAAAAATCAAAAATCGAATTGCGGTCACTGCGATGTCTGCGTCGAAAAAAATAAAAATGATTTATCGGCGAAAGATTTTGAAATTTTTTCAAAAAAAATTTTTGGCTTACTCCAACGTGAAAAACTTTCGACAAAAGAAATTTTAGAATCTTTTTCAGAAAAAAATAAAAAAAATATTTTTTCCGTTTTAGAAATTTTAATTGACGAAAAAAAAATTGAAAAAGAAAATGATAAATGGAAAATTAATTAACAGTTGGCAATGGAAAATAGACAAAAAAGAATAGTTATCAATTGTCAACTGTTAACTGTCCATTGTTAATTGTCCATTGTCAACTTATGCACAGCTTTTCTGTTTTAAAAAACACGGTTTGGGAATTTCGGTATCGCTTGGCTATTACCTACACGCTTTTCAGTTTAGAAACTTTCGG
>JAYTIA010000046.1:0-2482 GCA_043732145.1 Saprospiraceae bacterium | reverse complement strand
CATCATCATTAAAGAAGAAAATGATAAATTCATCATTAAAATACCGCTATTATGAAAGCATTAATTATTGAAGACGAAGAAATCATTGCTCGCGTATTGCAAGACAAAATAAAAAATGTGGCAGCCGATGTGTCAATTATAGAGGTATTGCAGAGTTTGAAAACGGCGCGGAAATGGTTTATGAATAACGCGGAACCGGATTTAATTTTTATGGATATTCAACTCGGCGATGGTGTGAGTTTTGAATTGTTCAACCAATATACTTTAAGTTGTCCGATTATTTTTACCACAGCTTACGATGAATACGCTATTCGTGCCTTCAAAGTTAACGGTGTGGATTATCTTTTGAAACCGATTGACGACGACGAATTAAAAAAAGCAATTGATAAATGCCGCTCGATTACGGCAAGTAAAAATAAATTTCCTGCCGATATGCAGCAACTCGTACAAAGTCTTTCCGGTAAAAATCAAACACAATTACCGTACAAAGAAAAATTCATTGTCAACGTCCGCAGTCAGTGGGTACCGATAAATGTCAGTGACATCGCTTGTTTCACCAAAGAAGCGATTAACTATCTTTATCTTTTCAACGGCGAAAAATTCATGATTGATTTTGCTGCTCTAGAAGATGTCGAAGAATTATTAGACCCAAAGATATTTTATCGCGCTAATCGGCAATTTATCATCCATATAGATGCCATTAAAAGTGTAAAACCCACCGAAGATGGCAAACTCACCGTCCGTTTAAAAGAACCTCTACAAAAAATGGAAATTGATATGAGCCGATTAAAAGCACCCGCGTTTAAAAAATGGTTGGATAGATAAGGTGATTTTAGATTTTGGATTAAAGTGGCGCAAAGAGAAATTAATTTTTTACATTAATGATACTCATCAACACTAATTTAAAAAGCGCAAAATGAATTTCATCAAGTTGCGCTTTTTATTTCACAAAGTTTTGTACTCTTTTTACTAATTGATGGGTTTAAGCCGGTTGCAGCTCATCAATAGTTTTTAACGACGCAGCAATATCTGCTTGAGAAATTTCATAATCTTCAAGTTTACCGCTCAAGAAATTTTCGTAAGCTCCCAAATCAAAATGACCGTGACCGCAGAGATTGAACAAAATGGTTTCGCTTTTACCTTCGCGTTTACAGCGTTCCGCTTCTTGAAAAACCGTTGCCAAGGCGTGTGTTGCTTCCGGTGCCGGTAAAATACCTTCCGTTTTCGCAAACAAAATACCGGCTTGAAAACATTCGAGTTGGTGATGCGCCCGCGCTTCAATCAATTTGTCTTTCAATAACTGACTCACAATAGCACCGGCACCGTGATAACGTAAACCACCCGCGTGAATCGGCGACGGAATAAAATCATGCCCGAGCGTGTACATCGGTAGAAGCGGTGTCATACCGATAGAGTCGCCGAAATCGTAACGAAATTGTCCGCGTGTGAGTTTTGGACAACTTGCCGGTTCGGACGCAATGCAACGAATTTTTTTACCTTCTTCCAAATTCATCCGCAAAAACGGAAAAGATATACCCGCAAAATTGGAACCGCCGCCGAAAGGTGCTACAACAATATCCGGAAAATCATCTGTCTTTCCCATTTGTTTCACTGCTTCTTGTCCGACAATTGTTTGGTGCAGCAGTACATGATTTAGCACGCTGCCGAGCGCGTATTTTGTATTTTCATCTGCCATTGCCATTTCAACGGCTTCTGAAATAGCAATACCCAAACTGCCCGGCGAATTTGGATTTTTTTCTAAAATAGAACGCCCGGCATTTGTTCTTGTTGAAGGCGAAGGAAATACATTCGCGCCGAAGGTATTCATAATTATTTTTCTGTACGGTTTGCTGTCATAACTCACGCGCACCATATACACGTCGCATTCGATACCGAACATTTGACACGCAAAACTCAACGCCGTCCCCCATTGTCCCGCACCGGTTTCTGTCGTAATTTTTTTCGTGCCTTGCTTCTTATTGTAGTAAGCTTGCGGCACAGCCGTATTCGGTTTGTGCGAACCGGAAGGACTCACGCCTTCATATTTGTAATAAATTTTTGCCGGCGTATCTAAGGCTTTTTCTAATTGATAGGCGCGAAACAGCGGCGTTGGTCGCCAAATTTTATAAATATCGCGCACTTCATCCGGTATCTCTATATATTTTTCGGTAGAGACTTCTTGCAAAATCAAATCCATCGGAAATAAAGGCATGAGCATTTCCGGACCAATCGGTTCTTTCGTACCCGGATGCAACGGCGGTAAAGGTTTATTGGGCATATCGTGAATGATATTGTACCAATGGTGCGGCATATCTCTTTCCGCAAGGATAATTTTTTTTTGTTTTTGATGTGACATAAGTAAATGAAAAATGAAAAATTATTCTAATTGTTTTTATTCATAAAATCTCTGAAAACTAAACAGTTAGTTGACAATTCTACCGGAGCGATTTTCCATTGCGAACTTTGAAAAATCTATGCGTGC
>JAYTIA010000045.1:0-6614 GCA_043732145.1 Saprospiraceae bacterium | reverse complement strand
TGTTTTTTGTCTAATGCCTTCCTGATATTTATCCATTCTATAGGCATTTCTTTTCCGACGTGCGGAAGTTTGGAAAAACTTTCTTCGAGATAATTTTTGAACCCGTTGAATCGTTTCAATTCTTTTTCATCGAAATTGGCAACATTTTTCGCATCAATTTTATCTAAATTGATGACATATTGATCGGGTTGTTGCCAAAATTTGTAGCGTTTTTTCAAATCGCTGAAATCGCTGCCTTCGCGATTCGTTTTCGGATTTTGAAATAAAATAACCGGACTGTAATGCCCTTCTCTGTCTTTGCCGAGCCGCTCTATCGTTTCTAACCAAAAATCTATTTCTTCTTCGTTTTTATTTCTGTCGGTATCCGTTACAATTATATAAACGGATTGCTCCGTTACAAACAATTGATGCAACAAACGATAATAATCTTGTCCGCCGAAATCCCAGATACGGTACAACATTTTTTGTATTTTACCTTCGCTATCTCTAATCTCACAACAATAATCTTCAATTTCAATATCAAATGCTTTTGTACTTTCTTTATCAGAAGGCATTGGAGCAATAGCACTTTTTAATTTTCGCCTTAAAGTGGTTTTGCCGGAACGCGGTTCACCCAATATCAAAACCCGCGCTTCAAAAAGATATTTTTTGGGTTTGTTGAGGTAATTTAGTAGGGCTTTGTTAGTATTAGGATTGGTGTAAGCACCATCAAACTCAAAGTCTTTATATAGGACTAAGTTCAGTGATTTTGGAAAGGGGCAACTTTGAAAGCCTAAACTGAATGAATCAATATTAAATTCAATTATTTTTTTTAATGGATTCAAGTCACGTACATTGGTTAAAGCTATGTCGAGCCGATTTAAGTTTAATAGATTTTTAAGAGGATTCAAATCACTTACATATGTATTAGTCATTCTAAGAGTTTGCAAATTTACTAAACCTTTTAAAGCATCTATATTTTTTACACCTAAATAACTCAAGTTAAGCCTTCGTAAATT
Organism: Saprospiraceae bacterium; assembly: GCA_043732145.1. Lineage (GTDB taxonomy): Bacteria > Bacteroidota > Bacteroidia > Chitinophagales > Saprospiraceae > JAAFJT01. Next base: position 5,616 of record JAYTIA010000045.1, on the reverse strand, counting down.
TACTAAATCTTTCAATGCACTTATATCTGTAATTTGCGTTGAACTCAACTCAAGGCTCTTCAAATTCACCAAATCTTTCAATGCACTTATATCTGTAATTTCCGTTGAACTCAACTCAAGGCTCTTCAAATTCACCAAATCTTTTAATGGACTTATATCTGTGACTTTACCTCCACTTAAATAAATTGATCTTAGATCTTTTAACTCTCTTAACGCACTTATATCAGTTACGTGAGTTGAATTTAAACCAATTTCTTGCAAATTTCTCTTTCCCTTCAAAGGACTAATATCGATTACATCTGTCATGTTTAAAAAAAGTTTTTGTAAATTAATCAGTTCTCTCAAAGCACTTATATCACTTACTCGTGTTGAACTCAAAACAAGGCATTCCAAATTCGAGAGATTTTTTAGTGCACTTATATCACACAATGGGGAGATAATCATGTTATCTGAATATATTTGTAACGATTTTAAGTTTTGTAATTTCTTTATTCTGGGCGAAATCTTTTCTAAGTTATTAGGAACACCTATAGTAGTTTCATTTCCAAAACGCCAAATACTAGAATGAGTATATTGATTTTTATCAAATTTTTTCCCACTATCACCAAGCATCAACTCCTCCAACCAAGTAAGTTCAAAGAGTGCGTCGGGTAGTTCGGTAAGCCCGCAATTGCCGAGCTCTAGCGAGGTGAGGCGTTTTTCTTTTGCTTCTTGTATGAGTTGCAGTGCCAATTCCATAACGGGTCAGTTTTTAGATGTTTTTCTTATAACACAAAAGTAAATATTTTTTCTCATTAACGATTGTATGCACGGAAGAAAAACCTGTCACCCCACAAAAAACATATCCTCTTTCCACCTCGAAGGATTGTTGATGATGTAATCAGAAATATTGACATAAGACTGCCAACTTCTAATGATGTGTTCGTGATAATTGCGTTGCCATAATGTTCCCATGAATTCGTTGCGCGATTTATAAATTTTCAAACACGCATTGGCTACGATTGATTTGTATGCGCCGACGATTTCACCCACCGCGTGTGGGACAACCGCAAGGGTTGCCCCTACGTTTGTATTGGTGTCTTTTAAAACGATGATGCCGTGTATATGATTCGGCATAATTTGAAAAACATCTGATTCAAAATTGGGAAACCGTTCCGTTAATTTCATCCATTCGTTGTACGCGATTGTTCCAAATTCGTTTAATTCCATTCGCGCATTTATATTAATAACATTCGTAGGGGCAACCCTTGCGGTTGCCCGATCCCTTGCGGTTGGCGGTTGTTCGGTTGGTAAATTTGTATGGGGGGCAACCGAGAGCGGGGCAACCGCAAGGGTTGCCCCTACGATCGCGTTATTTTCGCGTGAATCAACAATTATATTTCCGAACCGGCATTTTTTTTCTTGACAACAAATGGTAATAAAATACGCACCTTCGCGTGTATAATCATATCCTTTCAATCGAATGGAACGTCTGTGGTGTATGTTTGGATTGTAGCTCATAGTATACAAATTTAAAAAAAAGTTTTACCGTTTTAAAACCTTTTTAGCGTATTAATTTTTGCAAAATTAAAATAATTGCGTTTTTTCTTTCAATTTTCCTAATTTTGCTCCAACATCATTAATTCATAACATATGGAAATTTTGCACATCATCTTCAAAGAAATCGTTGATTTTTTTAGTTTTTCGGGATTGATAGAAATTATAAAATCCGGTGATTACGGATCGCTTTTAACCTTGAAAGGTTTTCAAACGGCTATCAACCCACTCATACCTGTTTTATTGGTCATCGAAATTATTCGCGCTGTTTTTTACAGACGATTAACTTTTACGCAATATAGAATTTCTTTTTTTACTTATGTGTTCAATCGCTTCGTTTCGCGATTTATTTCCATCGGCATGGTGGGTTTTTGTCTTGGTTTTTTTGAACCGCACGCCCTCTTCAAATCAAGTTTTACTTGGTATTGGTTGATTTACGGTTATATCGTGTGGGAATTTTCTCATTTTATTTACCACTATTTGGCGCATAAAGTGCGTTTATTTTGGTGTTTGCACTCAACGCATCACGCACCCGAATACATGAATCTTTCTGTTACTTACGCGCATTTTTTTCTGGAAGCACCTTATGCAGATATTATTCGCACATCTATTTGTCTTTTAATGGGTGTAAATGTGCCACTTTTGTTTTTAATTATGTTTATTGATGGCACTTGGGGTGCGTTCATTCATATCGGCGAAAATGTTTTGAAAGATGCGCGTCTGGGGTTTTTAAATAAAATAATTCTCACGCCCTCACACCACCGCGTACATCATGCGCGAAATCCGTTATACATGGATACTAATTTTTGTAATTTGCTGAATATTTGGGATAAAATTTTTGGCACGCTGCAACACGAAAAACGGGATGAAATTATTGAATATGGCATTACCCGTCCGATGAAATCCGGAGATTTTTTAGACGCTTATTTTGGTGAAATTAGATATTTAGTAAAAGATGTTTATCATGCACCGACTTTGAAAGATAAATTTTTATACATTTTTATGCCGCCGGGGTGGAATCATACAGGAGAATATAAAACGGCACGTACAATCAGAAATGCTTATTTAATCCGGCATCAAGAATAAATTTAGTTTCTTAAATTGCCCAAATTATTTTAAAACCATAAACTGCAACATCTATTTTTTCAGAATAAAAATTTATAAATGACCCCAATCAACTATTGGACGAAAGAAGGCGGCGGATTTTTTTTGATAGATAAACCTATGAATTGGACATCATTCGATGTTGTGAATAAAATGCGTTTTCATTTACGTATTTTATCAAAAGATAAAAAAATTAAAGTTGGACATGCCGGCACACTCGACCCGTTAGCAACAGGTTTACTCATCGTTTGCGTCGGTAAAATGACGAAACAGATTGATAGTTTCATGGGTTTACCGAAAACTTATGTCGGTGAAATGACGCTTGGCGCATCTACACCAAGTTACGATGCGGAAACAGCACCCGACGCATATTTATCTTGCGAACACGTTACACCGGAAATTATTGAAAAAGCACGTTTGAGTTTTATCGGACACATTGAACAGATGCCGCCAATGTATTCTGCCATAAAAGTTGAAGGAAAGCCATTGTACGAATCTGCACGACAAGGAAAAACAATTGAAGTGCCGGCGCGTCCAGTGTTTATTAAATCATTTAATATCAATACCGAACATGGTCCGACTCTTTTATCTTTTGAAGTAAATTGTTCTAAAGGTACTTATATTCGCTCACTCGTGCATGATTTTGGTAAAGCGTGTGGCACACTTGCGTATATGAGTGCTTTGCGCAGAACGGCAATCGGAGAGTATAATATAAAAGATGCTTTGAGTTTAGATGGATGGCTTTTAATAATGGTTAATTGATTTAACTACCTCAACAACATCACAATACCTTTTTGTTCTACAATTTTACCGTCAGGTTGTGTAACACGCAAAATATAATTATAAGCATCTTGCGGTAAATTATTGGCGCCGCGTTTTCCGTTCCAACCTTCACCCGGTGTGATAGTTTCAAAAATTTTTCCGCCCCAACGATCGTAAATAGAAAATTGATAGGTTTGAATATTATCTTTAAAAACCAAGAGCGGTTTAAATTCGGAATTTAATCCTTCCGGCGTAAAAGCATTCGGCATCCAAAAACCGATAATTTGTTGCAGACAAACTGTATTCGAATACGAAGTCGCATCTTCGGTAGTTCCGTCCGGTAAAGGAAAAGTAAAATTAGTGCCGATTCGATAACACGCAGAAGATTCATCGGAAGCAACAATATCAGTGGTTTGTGTGGTACCGATGTCGAGCGGCAAACCGATAGGTGTTGCTGCGCCGTTATTCAAACGAATGATTTGATAACCGGTAATAGTACCTGCCGGATACATGAAAGAAGTCCAAGTCAATAAATTTTTTCTGCCGCTTGCAGCACCGCCTTTCAGTTGAACGGTGCGCGCTGTGTTAGATTTTAGGAACACACCGCACGCATCTTTAGTTTGCAAACGATAGTAAAATGAAGTTACCGCAGTATTAGCAGACGTATCGGTGAACGTACTTTGATCATCGAGTGGCAAACTTGGTTTGTATTGTCCGACGACGGTATAATTTGAATCCGTCGAGCCGCGCAAAATATAAACGGAATCGATACGCGCATCAATATTCCAAGTCCAATATAGTTCCGGTTTGTTTTGCGCGTTGACTGTCACATTTTTTAAAAATAAATTTGTCACCGCTTGACTCACATTGGCAACAACCGTCGTATCATTTGATTTTGAAGTGATACCGGATTGCGTTTGCACAGCTTTGACATAAAAATTATAGCGATTACCGTTTTTTACGCCGTTATAAATAAACGTCGTGTCTTTTCCGCCGGCAAATGTTGCTAAATATGCATTGCGTCCGTTAATGCTGACCCAAATTTCGTGTTTCGCAATCGGTATTGCCCAATTTTGATATAAATTCCATTTAAGTTTGATGGTTTGAGCACATTTATCTTGCGATGCCGACATTAAAATAGTTTTATGGTTCACATCATATAGACTCGTATTGCCGCAACCGTCCACCGCCAAAACTTGATATTCTTCTGATGCCACATTCGGTTTTGCTTTTGTATCTGTAAAATGTACTGTATCGCGTGAACTGACATTCGCATAAGGAATTAGTCCCGACGGCGTTTTTTTATACACAATATAACCGATGACTTGTTGCGTATTATTTTTGCGCCAGCGCACGTCAACAGTACTGTTATCAAGCACATTTAAAGTTAAAATCGGATTTAATTCGGGTGGAGAGTCGGCAAGTGTATCGGAATTGATTTGAGTTTGCGCACCGCAATTGGCTACCGTTTTCATAAAAAAATACCAAACAGTGCCGTCAAGATTATTAAAAAAATAGCGCGTCTGCGCCGTATTATTTATGGTAGTAATGAGTTGATAAGGTCCTGTTTTATTTATCGCACCCCAAATTTCATAACCTGTTACTTTACCGCAATTCACAGTAGGAGCTGACCACAACAAAGTATCGCGTTTAATGCACGTAAATTTCGGCGCAGCTATTTGAGCTTCAATGATAAAAGGGAAACAAAAAAATATCGAAAAAAGTATTTTATTGGTCATGATTACATTATATCAAAAAATACGTCATGTGGATTTTTTGTAACGTTTTTTGGCGGGTTTTATTTTCAACGTATGTTTGTTTTCAATGGAATTTAGAAGCATTTCCCGCAGATGAACGCTGATTTTTTTTACAGATTTTCGCAGGTTTTCTAAAATTGAGTTCCTGCGAGCATCTGCATTTTGAAATCTGCGTTCATCTGCGGGAAATGTTTCTAAAAACTATTGCCTAAACTTTTATTAGAAAGTCCTATTTATTTAAATAAAAAATTAGTAACACAATTTTAAAACTAAATACACAATTATTATTTTATTTTTGCAGCCGGGTTTAAACAGAAAGTTTAAACGGTAAGAAATTCTTAAGATTAATAATGAAAAATATATTACACGCCTTTTTATTTATTTTTTCGAGTGCGCAATTATTCCTCTCGGGCTGCAGAACACAAGATTCGTTGTCGAAAATTTATGATAAAACTTA
>JAYTIA010000044.1:0-2484 GCA_043732145.1 Saprospiraceae bacterium | reverse complement strand
TGCGCCGGTTTTTTTGAAAGAGCGAAACAAGTAGTGTGAAAAATAGCAGCTTGTTTTAATAAATTATTGTTGAGTTGCGTTGCATTTATTTGTGCATCAGCACTGCGATAGGCTTCAAAGTTACTAACTTCGCGCGATTTTGTTACCAATATCATCGTCGTCGGCATTTCCGCTTGGCGCAATGAGTCTGTATCAAGGCCTAACTCGCGGACAAAATTGAAGAGATAATTCCCCAAATCATCATTGCCTACAGTTGATACAAGTCGTACATTTTTGCCCAAACGTTTCATATTCATTGCAAGATTTGCAGGACTTCCGCCGGGCGATTTTTTAAACATAATGGCAGCATCAATCGTATCGGCATAGTCTATTGACATCATATCAATCAACAATTCACCGACACTGATGATGTCGATAGTTTTAATTTCATTCATTTTAGTAAAATTTCCTCAAAGATAAAACGTTTTTTGTTTTAACGGCATTATCAATAACTTTTTCTATTTTTGCTCCTCACAATAACCATATCTAAACTCGACTAAAAATCATGAAAAAAATTCTTTGCCTTGCTTGCTTATTCTCACTGACGATATTAACTTACCATCTGGAAGCACAAATTACTTGCACACCGGCTTTTCCGACACCTGATGATAATGTCACTATTACTTTTGATGCCACACAGGGTAATAAAGGTTTGCTGAACGAAACCAAAGATGTGTATGCACATACGGGAGTTATCACAGACAAATCAACAGCACCGAGCGATTGGAAATATGTAAAAGCGGCGTGGACAACAAATTTACCGGAATGTAAACTCACACGCGACGCGGCAAACCCGAATTTATACACGCTCAAATTTAATATTCGCCAATTTTACAACGTACCAAGTACAGATACCATAAAAAAAATGGCGTTTGTTTTCAGAAATTCTGATCAATCGAATCAAGGAAAAACTGCCGATAACAGCGATATTTTTTATGCAGTTTCAACTTCTGCTCTATTTCAATCGCAAATTATAACGCCAACTACGTCAAGTATTTTTGTAAATATCGGCGATGTCATTCCGGTAAATGCTTCAGCTTCCGTTGCCGGCGATTTATTTTTATACGATAATAACATTCAAGTAGCAACAAGTATCGGTGCTTTAAACTTGAGTTACAATTTAAAAGTTACAAACGGTGGTTTGCACAAAGTTGTGTTTAAAGCCGTGAAAGGTACAGCCGTTGATTCTTCTTCTTTTACTTATTTCGTTGCCAATGCCGTTCAATCGGCAAATTATCCGAGTGGATTGCAATTAGGTGCGAATTTTAACGCTAAAGGCGATTCAATGACGCTTTTATTTCAAGCACCGCGCAAAAAAAATGTGTTTGTTATCGGCAGTTTCAACAATTATCAAATTGATGAAGCATATCAAATGAAACAAACACTCGACGGAAACACTTGGTGGCTTGCTGTCGGCGGGTTAACCCCCGGAAATACTTACACCTACCAATACCTCGTGGAAGGCACGATGAAAGTTGCCGACCCGCTCAGCACTTTAATTTTAGACCCGAACAATGATGCCGGTATTCCCGCAGAAACTTTTCCGAATTTGCCGCTCTACCCTACCGGAAAAACCACCGGATTTATTTCTGTTGTTCAACCGGGAAAAACGCCGTATAATTGGAAGACAACTAATTTTACAAGACCAGCAAAATCGGATTTAGTTATTTACGAATTGCACATCAGAGATTTTGTAGCGAAACACAATTATCAAACTTTAATTGATACCATCAATTATTTAAAAAATTTGGGCATCACTGCCATAGAATTAATGCCCGTGTCCGAATTTAACGGCAATGAAAGTTGGGGTTACGATCCAGTTTTTCACAATGCACTCGATAAATATTATGGCACTCCGGATAAATTCAAAGAGTTCGTTGATTTATGTCACAGTAAAGGCATCGCAGTCATTCTCGATGTGGTTTTCAATCATGTTTTCGGCACGAGTCCGTTAGCGACATTGTACGCGACAAACGGATTACCATCCGCAGATAATCCTTGGCTTAATACTGTGGCACCACATCCTTTCAGTGTTTTCGATGATTTTAATCATGAAAGCCTATTTACAAAAGCATATGTCTCGCGTTGTATCAGCTATTGGTTATCGGAATATAAAATTGACGGTTATCGTTTCGATTTAGCGAAAGGTTTTACGCAAAGACAATGCGGCGGCAGTGATGCTTGTACTTCGGCTTTCGATCAAAGTCGCGTTAATATTATCAGTAATTACAATCAAGTGGTGCAGCAAACAAGTCCCGGTGCTTACACGATTTTAGAAAGTTTTGTTGACAACAGCGAAGAAACTGTTTATGTTAATGCCGGTATGATGATTTGGGGGAATAATAATTACGCTTATAACCAAGCAACGATGGGCTACAACGGCGATAATTTAAAAGGCGTTGCACCGCAGGCACGCGGTTGGGTGACAGCACAAAATCAAAACGG
>JAYTIA010000043.1:0-6617 GCA_043732145.1 Saprospiraceae bacterium | reverse complement strand
TAAAGAATATATCCGAATTTATTAAATTTTAACTTTTCCTGAAAAAACCGGGGTTGCCGGACCGCACAACCAAATATCTGAAAAACTTTTCGCCGATTTCTGAACGATTTGAACCGATAATTCGCCGCCTTTTGTCGTAATTTTAATGGGTGTTTTCGCATTTGTTTTCAAAACGTAAGCAATAGCTGCCGCTGTAACGCCGGTACCGCAAGAAAGAGTTTCGTTTTCCACGCCGCGCTCATAAGTTGCGACTTCAATACCGCCGGTTTTTTTTATTTCAACAAAATTGACATTTACGCCGACATCATGGAAACGTTCTGAATATCGAATTTGTCGCCCGTTTTCATAAACATCAATATCTTTTAAATCTTCGACAAAAACCACATAATGTGGCGAACCGGTGTTCATTAAATAATAATCACTGCCGATTTCAACATCGGTAACATCAATCATTTTTAATTGAACATCAGTTTTATTATTTATTTTTGCTTCGTGTAATCCATCAACCGCATTAAACACGCAAGCATCGCCAATTTCTTTCAATCGGTGTGCGAATGCCACGATACAACGTCCGCCGTTACCGCACATACTCGATTCGCGTCCATCGGCGTTGAAATAAATCATTTCAAATTCAGCGTTGTATTTATCGCTTTTTTCTAAAAACATAAGCCCGTCTGCACCGATACCGAATTTTCGATCGCATAAATGTTCAATCAATTTCGTATCCTTGTGCGTTAAATATTTTTTTTCGCGTTGGTCAATCAATACAAAATCATTGCCTGCGCCTTGATATTTATAAAATGGAATTATCATTAGAGAATGATAAATGATGAATGATGAATGATGAATTTCATTTTCAATCTCATTTAAGATGCAAAATTAATTTTTTGATTTTAATTTTTTGATTTTAATTTAATGGACTTAATGACGATAGACTTACTTTTCTTTTGTCAGTAAATCCGGCGTCAATAAGTCCATTAAATTTTCATTTTTAATTTTTTGATTTATGAAAACCGCACTTCATCTCATCGGTAAAACGGATATTGATTATGTAAAAACCGGTATCGCCGTTTTTGAAAAAAGACTTGTACATTACGTACCGTTTTCAATACTCGTTTTGAATGATATAAAAAATCCGCCGACGAGTCCGGAAGTGTTGAAACAAAAAGAAGGCGAATTAATTTTATCGAAAATTCAACCCACCGATTTTTTAGTGTTGCTTGATGAAAAAGGTTTAGATATGACTTCAAAAAATTTTGCCGATTTTTTACAAATTAAACGTGACACCGGTACGCAAAAAATTATTTTTCAAGTCGGTGGTGCCTTCGGTTTTTCTGATGCAGTTTATCAACGCGCCAATATGCAATTATCTTTATCCGCCATGACTTTTTCACATCAACTCATTCGTTTAATTTTTCTAGAACAATTGTATCGTGCTTTCACAATTATCAAAGGCGAAAAATATCATAATGAATAGTTTTGAGTTTTGAGTTTTGAGTTTTGAACAGATTTAGGTGGAAGTCGCATGCTCAAAGCTAACAACTCAATGCTCAAAGATTTTGTACCGAGTATTTATTATCTTTTAGGAATCAACAAAAAAATACAACTAATTTATCTCCGGTTCGATTATAAATCAGATATTTACATCTGCTTTTAAAAATTCAAAAACAACTAAACTACCTACTCCAATATGAGGATAATCTACTTGTGTATACTCTCTTTTTTACTGATTTTTCGATGTCTATCCGGATAAACAAGATGCACAAGCCACAGAAGGCAGCGGTTTAAGGGATGCTGTACACATGGGTTTTTCCGGCAGATCTATGTTTGCGCGAGTGGGAATAAAACTTTAGATGTATTTACCAATCAACAATTAAAAATGACAAAACGAAATACTTACTTAATTCCATTCATACTCATCACAAGCTTGTTTTTCGTTTGGGGAATTGCCAATAATCTCAACGGTATTTTAATTCCGCATTTGAGAAAAGCTTTGCAATTGAGCAATGTTCAATCTTCATTAGTAGATACTGCCGTTTATTTGGCGTATTTTTTAATGGCGATTCCGGCAGGCATGATTATAAAAAAATTCGGTTACAAAAAAGGTATCATCGTCGGTTTATTGTTGTTTGCCGGCGGCGCGTTATTGTTTTTACCGGCTGCGAATATGCGGGCTTACGAAGTTTTTTTAATTGGTTTATTTATTCTGGGGTGCGGTCTAACGATTTTAGAAACGGCTGCAAATCCTTATGCCACACGTCTCGGTGCGCCGGAATCTGCTACGACGCGGCTCAATCTCGCGCAATCTTTCAATGGCTTAGCGGTTTTTGTAGCACCGGTACTCGGCACGATGTTTATTTTGTCCGGTAAATCATTCAACAAAGAACAATTAGACATGATGCCGGACGCAGAAAAAATAGCGTATTTATCCGGCGAAGCTAACTCCGTCAAAATGCCTTATTTAATTCTTGGTTGCTTTTTAATTTTATTGGCACTTGTATTTTATTTTATACAACTGCCCGAATTAGAAGAAAAAACCGAAAAAAAATCATCGGGCGGCATTTTCGCTACTTTAAAATATCCGCACTTAAAATGGGCAGTCATTGCGCAATTTTTTTATGTCGGAGCGCAAGTTTGCGTCACAAGTTTTTTTATCAGAATGGCAATGTCCGGTGGTGGCATAAACGAAACAACAGCCGGTTATTATCTCGGCGTTTACGGACTTTTATTTATGATTGGTCGGTTTGCCGGCACTTTTATTATGCGTTATGTCGAACCTGCACGGCTCTTAAGTATCTACGCAATTGTATGTATCATTTTAAGTGGCGTTGCCATTTTAGCCGCCGGCAAATTTGTCGTTTTAGCTTTAGGTGGTTTAGGTTTTTTTATGTCTATTATGTTCCCGACGATTTTTTCACTTGGCATTACCGATTTAAAAGAAGATACAAAACCGGCATCGTCTCTAATTGTGATGTCCATAATCGGTGGTGCCATTTTTCCGGTCATCATGGGAAAAATAATTGATAGTTCCGGCGATAATATTCAAACTGGTTATGTTATTCCATTTCTTTGCTACTTTTTTATTTTGTATTTTGGTTTAGCGGGACATAAAATTCAAAAAAATTAAATTCTACAAATATTTACAGTTTTTTTTAAAAAATTATTCAAGTTTATTTTTTTATGAAAACAAAATTTTCCATTGCATTATTCACTTTTTTATCGCTCGTTGGTTTTTCGCAAACCGGTATCATCGGAAATTGGCAGAGCGAAGAAAAAACAGGTGTCGTAGAAATCGGTATCGGCACAGACGGCACTTATTATGGCAAATTAATTGAAGTCAAGAGTGAAAAAACTTTTGATGATAAAAATCCGGATGTTGCCAAACGCAATCAACCTTTGAAAGATTTGGTAATTATGAAAGGTTTTCATCTTGAAAATGCTTCTCTTTTATCCGGCGGTACTATTTACGATCCGAAAAATGGAAAAACCTATAACTGTAAAATGACTTTGAAAGATAATAATACGCTCATCATTCGCGGTTTTATCGGCGCATCGTGGATGGGTTTAGGTAGAACAAGTACGTGGTCGAGGTATTTAAAATCATGATCACAAGATTTGAAAAGGAACAATTTTATGAACTATTTTGAAGTAATATAGAAACTTTTTTATTTTATTATGAATTAATTTTAAATTCAACCAATTTTTTATGTCTACACTTAACGAACAACTAAAAAAACTCAATTTAATTCTGCCGCCCGCACCTCAACCGCTCGGCATTTACAAACCTTGTATGATTGACGGTAAGTATTTATATCTTTCCGGACACGGACCTTTTAAAGAAGATAAAACTTTAATCGTCGGTAGAGTAGGGGAAGATATGGATTTGGAAGCGGGAAAAATAGCGGCACGACAAGTCGGATTAACAATGCTTGCGACAATTATAGCACATCTCGGCAGTTTGGATAAAGTAGAAAGCGTTCTCAAAGTTTTCGGTATGGTGAATTGTACAGCCGATTTTCTTTCTCATCCAAAAGTGATTAACGGTTGCAGCGAATTGTTTGTGGAAATCTGGGGTGATGAAAACGGTATTGGCGTACGCAGTGCAGTCGGTATGGGTTCTTTGCCCGAAAATATTCCGGTGGAGATTGAAGCAGTTTTTAAATTGAAGTAGGCGCAAGCACAGCCCCTACAAAATAATTTATATTTTTACAATGGAAAAAAAATGGTACGAATTTGAAAACGCTGAAGCTTTAGACACACCCGCACTGATTTTCTACAAAAATCGGATAGAAAAAAATATTGAACACGCAGTTGAATGGGTGAAAGGAGACGTTACACACTTGCGTCCGCACATAAAAACATTTAAAAATAAAGAGATTTTAGAATTGTATAAAAATGCAGGCATCACAAAAGTAAAAACGGCAACGATAACTGAAACGGAATTGGCGGCGTCATCAGGTATGTCCGATATTTTATTCGCGTATCAACCGCATAACCAAAAACTAAACCGTTTAATCGAATTAATAAAAAAGTATCCTCAAATAAAATTTTCGACCCTCGTAGATAATGAAGATACTGTCAAGTTGTTAAATCAAAAAGCAAATGAAAATTATTTATTTTTAGATGTTTTCGTGGATGTCAATGTCGGTATGAATCGCACCGGTTTTCCGGATTTAGGTAATTTGGAAATTTTTGCAAGAGAATTACATTGTTACAAAAAAATTAATCTGCGCGGTTTTCACGTTTATGACGGACATTTAAAAAATAAAGATTGGCAAGAAAGAACCAAAGATTGTGCAACTTATTTTCAAATTTTAGAAGAAATAAAAAATAAAATCCGAAAAGATAGTTTTGAAATTGTAGCCGGCGGTTCGAATACTTTTCCGTTTTATGCAAAATGTACAGATGCAGTTTGCAGTCCCGGTACTTTTGTACTTTGGGATTATAATTACGCGGAAAATTTACCTGAGCAAAAATTTTTGCCGGCAACCGTTATGGTGGCGCAAGTTGTTTCGATTCCTAAACCTAATCATATTTGTATTGACATCGGTTCAAAAAAAGTTTCATCGGAACATACAATAGATAAACGTTTGCGCATTTTGAATTTTGCTAACTTGGAACCAATTTCTCAATCGGAAGAGCATTTTGTTTTTGAGCATCCTCCTTCAATTAAAATAGATATTGGGGCGACAATTTTCGCGATGCCTTTTCACGTTTGCCCGACTGTGGCTTTGTATAATAAGGCAACTGTTGTCGAGTTTTCAAAAATTATTGAAGAATGGGAAATAGTAAGGTAGTTTTATTGGTTATTGGTTATAAATCATGAGTTATAAGAATAGAAAAATCGACAAACCATAGACTATAACTTAAAAACCGGTGTTCATAACGTATAACCTATAACTTCTTATCTATGCTGATATTTGATGCACATTTAGACCTTGCGATGAATGCGATGGAATGGAATCGTGATCTAACAAAATCTATCTCAGAAATTAATCGGCGCGAAAAAAAATTGACTGATAAACCCGATAGAAGGAATGCAACAGTTTGTTTCGATGAATTGCGAAAAGGAAATATCGGTTTAGTGATAGCGACGCAAATTGCACGATTTGTAAAACCTCAAAGTGAAATATCCGGGTGGCATTCGCCCCAACAAGCGTGGGCGCAAACACAGGCACAACTTGTTTGGTATGAAGAAATGATAGCGGTGGGCGAAATGGCAATCATTACAAACAAAAATGAATTAGAATCTCATGTTCAACTTTGGAAAAATAAAAATGATAAAAATAAAAAGCCTATTGGTTTCATTTTGAGTTTAGAAGGTGCGGATTCTTTGGTGGACATTTCTTATCTCGAAAAATCTTATAAACGCGGATTACGTGTTGTAGGTCCCGCACATTACAGAGAAGGACGTTATGCAAACGGAACAGATGCCACCGGTAAAATGAAAAAACCCGGTTTGGATTTATTGAAAGAAATGGAGCGATTGAATATTATTTTGGACGTAACGCATTTATGTGACGTTGCTTTTTGGCAAGCCTTAGATAATTTCAATGGGACGATTTGGGCAAGTCATAATAATTGCAGAAAATTTGTGAATCACAATCGGCAATTCAGTGACGAACAACTAAAGGCAGTAATTAATCGTGGTGGTGTGATTGGCGTTGCATTAGATGCATGGATGATGGTGCCGAATTGGATAAGAGACGAATCAAATGCGCGGTCAATGAAATGCAATTTAGAAATTGTAGTGAATAACATAGATCACATTTGTCAACTTGCGGGAAATACAAATCACGTTGGCATCGGTTCCGATTTAGACGGCGCATTCGGAAAAGAACAATGCCCCTATGACCTAAAAACAGTTGCAGATTTACAAAAAATTATACCTATTTTAGAAAAACGTGGTTATAAAATCGCAGATATTGAAAAAATTATGCACCAAAATTGGATTGATATTTTCTCACTTCACTTCCCATAAATTGCGAACTTCTATATAATTTGAAACCTATAATCATTTAACTACTTTCAACTTCTTCAAAATGTTTTCGTAATGCGAATTAAAAAACTTATTCTGAACAAAAAAATAAAAATCGGAAGCGATTAACTCTTCCCAA
>JAYTIA010000042.1:0-2488 GCA_043732145.1 Saprospiraceae bacterium | reverse complement strand
TGTCGTATGTGCGCAATCGTACTTATTGTTTTTTTCTTTGCCATTGATATAGTTTTAATCTTACAAAAATACGATTTTAATTTACAAATGAATTAACGGTTGAGAATCAATTCTTTCAATTTCCTCAAAATAAGTGATTTGCCAAAATAAATTGGCAACCTATTAACGGCAAAATAAACCACTTACGCACCGTTGAATATAAAGTTTTATTTTTACTTTTGGTTGAAATTTTCTTATTTTTCTAAAGATACTGCAATTTCCATTTTTGTTCGGGTCAGAATTTTTAGGCAAAAATAGCAAAATTGGTGTAATATCATTATTAAAAAATATTGAACAACTTTCCGAAAATCACCATCATCACGCCGTCATTTAATCAAGCAGATTATATTGAGGCGACGATTATTTCTGTGTTGTCGCAAAATTACCCGAATTTAGAGTATATCATTATTGATGGCGGCAGTACGGATGATTCGGTGGATCTCATAAAAAAATATGCCGACCGATTATCTTATTGGGTCAGCGAACCCGATGGCGGACAAAGTGATGCAATTAATAAAGGTTTGGCGCGTGCGACCGGTGAAATTTTTAATTGGCTCAACAGCGACGATCAATATTTGCCGGATACTTTGAATTATATCGGCAATTATTTTTTAGCGCATCCAGATACGAATGTACTTTGCGGCAGACAATGGCTGCTCGAGCCGGACGGCAGGCGCGTACGTGCAAACGGCACGACTATTTTTAAAACTTTGGAAGAAACGGCAGTGAAGATGAACATTGATCAACCTTGTACTTTTTTTAGGCTGTCGTGTTGGCGCGAGATTGGTTGCTATGTCGAGCGCGATTTACATTTTATGATGGATGCCGAATTGTGGTTGCGTTATCTGTTGCATTTCGGTCTCGCGGGTGTTGTGAAAACCGAAACGTATTTTGTTTTGTTCAGAGTTCACGTCGCCGCAAAATCTTCTCGGATGTATTCGGTTTATTATTCCGACCGGTACAATATTTATTTGTCGTTGGTGCATGAATTAATGCCGGAAGAAAAAAAATATTTTTTTTCAAACGCATTTAAAATTTATTTTTCTAAAAAATATTTTTTAGAAAATGTTTCGAAAAAAAAATTTAAAAATTTTTTAAAAATTTATTTTTTAGAAAATTTTTGCGAAAAAATTTCTTGGAAAAATTTTTTAAAAATTTATTTTTCGGTTTTTATTTTTGCTTTGAAAGAAAAACGTTGGCGTGTTTTACTTTATCCATTGCTAAAGGTGAAAAGAATTCTTTTGAAAATTTATTAATTTGTTGAAAGTCGTTATTGATTTCTGAATCGGAATTTTCAGAATTTTCAGAATTGATGAAATGTAATAGCGAGACAAATTAACATTCTATCAATTCTGAAAATTCTGAAAATTCCAATTCAGAAATTATCAACGAAACTACTTCACTTTAGTCGCTTTATATTTTGGATTTGCGGCATCAGAAAAATCCAAAGTAAAATTCCAAGTGCCGGCAGCGACGCCGAAATTTTTACCGCCGGCTGCAAGACCGCCGCCGGTACCAACCGGTGCCGGTTCAACTGTACCTGTGGCTCCCCAATTGTTCGTCCAATCGTCATTTTCTCTGAATTTAATTTGCGCTGCAGTTAATAAGACACCGTTGAGATACCACGTACCGGGTGTACTTAAATCTTTTGTGAATTTCATATCCGGCCCGTTCCAACCATTCGCAGTGGCATCGCCAACGATGCCGATAGGTTTGTAAGGCGTGACGGTATAAACTAATTTATTGAAATCCGCAGTGATCAGATAAGTACCTGCTGTGGCTGCAATATTATCTCCGCCATTCACCAATTTACCGGCAGAACCACCAAAGTTTGTACCCCAATCATTATTCAAACGGAATTTAATGGCACCGGCAGTAAGTTTTATTTCTGCACGCCATAAATCTACTGTCGGATCATAGCGCATAGCTTGATCCGGTCCGTTCCAACCGTTAGCCGTTGCATCGCCGACGATACCCCAAGTTAAAGGAGCGATAGCATAAGTGAGTGCGACCGGATTAAAAGTAACTTTGTAAGTACCTTTTTTTACCGGAATATTATCTCCATTGACAGCGAGTTTACCGGCTGAACCACCCAAGTTCAACGTCCAATCATTATTCGTTCTGAATTTAATGTTGCCGTCCACTAATGTGACATAAGCGACTAATTCATTTGCCACTGCTGTTTTATAAACCGGTTGATCCGGTCCATTCCAACCATTGGCTGTTGCATCACCAACGACGCCCCAAATTGTACTCAGGTCTAATTTTTCGGAATAAGCGGTAGCATTTAGATTAGCGATAGGTGATACAAATTTTGTTGCTGCGCCTATCAAACATTCTACTTTAAAATCTAAATCACCTGCTGTACCCGGTTGCAAACCAAAACCTGTAAGAATCGAATTCAATTCCGATGTTTTGAAAACTTTTTTCAAGTCTGTACCGGCACTGA
>JAYTIA010000041.1:0-6650 GCA_043732145.1 Saprospiraceae bacterium | reverse complement strand
CCTCACTGCAAAAATCACAATGCCATAAATGTGTGTCAATAGCTTTTACTTCAACCGGCGTACATTTGTCTTGCACGTAGTTCAGTAATTGCTCTTGCGTTAAACATTTATTTATATCGGTGTTTTTTTTCATGATTTTAACAATTTAATAGCCCAAAACCTAATACCCATCACCCAATACCCATCACCTTTTTCAAATTGACTTTCCCGTTTTGAATATGGCTTTTTATTTCATTCATCGAAAAATCCGTTTCAAGCAGAATTTGTTTATACGATTTGTCTTTCAAATAAAATAAATCCAAACAAAGGAGTTGCCCCGGTTTTAGTGTCGGTAAAGCAATTTCTAATTTTTGAAATAATAATTCTTTCCAATCCAATGTATCTATTTCAACTTCAAAATTATCTCTATCTACACTTATATTATCAGATAAATTTTCAGGAAATTCAAGTACCACACCGACTTTTCGCAATTTTCCGAGACAATGGTTGCGTGTGACAGTATGTAACCAACCTTTAAAATTTTCTATCTCCGTTCTCTGTAAATCAAGATGCAATTTTTCAAAAATTTCCATAACCGTATCCTCTGTATCGCTATCATTTTTCAAATATTTAACACACACTGCCCAAACCAAATGTTTATACCGCTTAAATAAAATGCCTATACAATCTTTGTTATGAGTTGCACGATAGTTTTGCAATAAGGCATTGTCGGTCAGTTTCGACAATTGGTTTTCAGACATAAAATTATCCGCAATTTTTTTTTCTAAATTTTTTTATGGAATTTTTCACACTTCACCATCTAATAAGTGTAGGCTACAAATTTAGAAATAAAACGTCTCTTTTAACTTTTTTAAATATTAATTCAATGAAAAAATTATTGGCAACGGGTGTTGCGCTGTTCTTCCTTTTTCCCGGTCTATTTTATGCACAAACCAATCCCGACAAAATTATTAAAACGACAGTGCAACGGGCTACCGTTTTTCAACAAGGTGCATTAATGACATCTACAGAATCTGTATTCGTCAACGCCGGAACTACTAATATTATTTTTGAAAACGTTTCGCCGCAATTACAAGCCAATTCCTTGCAAGCAGCCGGTAAAAATGATTTGGTGATTATGGACATTCAATATCGTTTGAAATACGCCGAAAAAACTAAAACAGATACAAAACCCGACGATCCGAAAGTGCTGGCTTGGCAAATGCAAAAACAAGCGGCGCTAGATTCGCTTGAGGAGTTGGGATTTGTCAAAAAAGATATTCAAAATCGAACGCAAACACTTCAAGCCGAACGCACTGTTCTGACCAATAATCGCATGATGCGCGGTGATTTGCAAAAAGATTCCTTACCGCTTTTTATGCAAAGCATTGATTTTTTAAGAAAAAGGCAAAATGATATTGATACAGAACTTTTAAAACTTGAAAAAGAAGCCAATAAAGAATTGCGTTTGCGCAATCACCTCAATCAACGCATAGTTACATTGGATACTTTAATTACCGGTTTAGGTGTATCTTTAAACAATCAACCAACAAAACCGGTACCGCAAGTGATTGTAACGGTGATGTCTGAACGCTCAATAGTTTGCGAAATGACTTTGACTTATTTTGTCAACACTGCAGGTTGGTCGGCTTCTTATGATTTACGTGCTTCAAAAGAATCCCAAAATATTGAATTGAAACACCGTGCCACCGTTTTTCAAAATACAGGAATAGATTGGAAAGACGTATTATTAACACTTTCGACCGGCAATCCGAATCAAGATAACAGTAAACCGTCTCTATCTCCGCAGTATTTAGCCTATTTTATGCCGCCGGCAGTTTACGGCGGTGCTTACCTTCAAAAAAACAAACAGCCCGCTGTTGCTCAAAACCAACAAAATAATAATGCCATCGGCAATAGCACTACTGCCGATACTGAAGATAAATCTTTAGCTGAAGTGGTGATAAAATCAGATGAGAGAAACGGCGTGACAGATTACACACAAGTAACGCAAAACATGATGCGCATAGAATATGAAATCAAACTGAAATACAGTATCGAATCGGATAACAAACCGCATAATGTCACGATTCAAAGTAAAACAATACCGGCTGTTTATTCATACTCCATTGTGCCGAAACTTGATCCGGATGCTTTTTTGATAGCGCGTGTGACAGATTGGGAGGATATGAATTTAATTCCAGGCACTGCGCGTGTTTATTTTGACAATTCATATATTGGCGAGTCTTACATTAATCCGAGAAATACAAATGATACTTTACAACTCAATCTGGGGCGCGATAAAAGTATTGTTGTGACGCGGATAAAAGTAAAAGATAAATGTAAAGATAAAATTTTTAGCGACAATCAAACCCAAACCCGTACTTATGAAATTGTTGTGCGCAACACTAAAATGATACCGATTCGTCTTGTCGTAGAAGACCAAATGCCGGTGAGTAAAGAGCAGAGTATTAAAATAGATTACTTGGAACAGAGCGATGCCAAATTCAACACGGAAACAGGTAAACTCACTTGGGATTTTATTTTGAAAGCTAAAGACAATAAAAAATTAATTTTTAGTTACGAAGTGAAATCACCGAAAGATAGAATTTTGAATCCGATTTAGTTATTGGTTGTTATTGGTTATTCGTTATTCTTTACCGATTTATAGGTTATCGGTTTCTGAATTAGAATTTTCAGAATTTTCAGAATTGATAAAATGTAAGAAGCAAATTAGTTATCATTTTATTAATTCTGAAAATTCTGATTCAGAAACCGATGACCGATAAACCGATAATAACTGTCAACTTTCAACTAAACTTTTGTACAAATCAACCAACTGTTTGCGTATATAAGATTTTTCAAATTGTTGAATGAGTGTACCGGATGCAACAACACCAGCCGAATAAGCAGTTTTATTTTCCATGAGTTCTTTTGTTTTTTCAATGAACTCTTCAGTGGTTTTTGCTTTTAAATAAGGGTGTGTGTAAAGCAAAGTATATTCTGCGATATCGCGAAAAATAACCGGCAATCCGGATGCAGCACCTTCAATAGGAGCCAAGGGCGAATTTTCTTGGTATGAAGTAAATAACATGAGGTCGGCTGCGGCAAACATTTCCGGCATTTTTTCTATATCAACCATACCCGTAAATTGAATATTTTCTGAAGCGTGTGCGATACGATTATCAATGCGTTCAACGCCTTCTGTGAGTAAAGCGCCCATCGGTCTGCCGCCGACCCAAACAAATTTTGCGTTAGGAATCGCTTGTGCCACATCTATAAAATCTTCAACACCTTTACGTGCTTGCAATTGGCCCACACCGATGACGACAAAATCATTTTCCGAAAGTCCTAAAGTTTTTCTGCCGGCGGTGCGTCTGTCAGTTGTGCGCGTCCATTCTTCCAATAAAACCGGATTGTAAATATTAACGACTTTTGTTTTTGTGCTCAATTCTTTAATCGCTTTTTCCACCATCGGTGAAATAGAAATGACGACATCGGCATACCGATACACCATTTTCAAATAAAGAACCAAAAAGGGTTTTAAGTATTTGGCACCGGGTAAAGAGCCGTCAATAGAATCCGGAATAATGTGCGATGTAAAAATTTTTTTGCCTCTGTATCTGATGCCTTTCCAAAAATAATAAGGTCCGTATGTATGACTGTGTAGAACATCGCCATGACCGTCATTATTTACGACAACTTCAACATCGTTACCTTCTTTTAATAAATCAATCAGATTCAAAAAAGCAGTATGAACCCCATTTGCCTTTACACCAAATGAAGTTTCAGATATGAAATGCACTTTCAGTGGTTTTCCCATGTGTTGTTCGGATATTTTTTCTTCATGCGGGTTTCTAAAAAATACTTCAAAATTACTATTTCCACTCGAATTTATGTAAAAAATCTACTTTAAAAATAAATGATTCGGTGTAAGTAAAGTTTTTATGTAAATTTGGTGCAAACAACGACAAATTTTGGGACTAAAAATTATTTTTTGTAAAAAAAACGACAATCCGCATTACACCGAGTTGTCGTCCTATTGTTGCAATTTAAAATTTTAGTTTCTGCGGTCGCGATTCCAATTGCGATTTGCATTACGACCTTCACGATAACTATCATGATTAATATGTTCGGCGATACGTTGCGCTTGATAAAAATCATTTCTAATGAGTGCTTCAACCAATTCGTTTTCATCGTGATTAATATCGCGTGAAAATTGGGCGCGTTCGGCTCTATCTGAATATACATTCATGCGACTGCGGTCAACTTGCCAATTGTTGCCATCGTAATATAGATGATCGAGTAACGCATTACGTTCTTTTTGGTCGTTCATAATATCGAACGCTTCGTGTTGCGCACCGCGATAATCTCTTCTGTTAACCAAATTCAACATTTTAAATTTATCTTCTTGTATATGTGCAGTTAAATGGGCTAATTTTTCACGGTCGCGAATAATTACAGTTTCATAATCATTGTACCTATATCGTGCGTCATTGCGATCATAATCCGGTCGCGGTGTTTCGTGATGCGCTCTATAATTATATTCATTGTTCGCGGTATAATAATTTTGTGCTGAAGCCGAGGAGGTGCCGTTTAATAAACCGGCTGTAATGATAAACAAACCAATAATGTGTTTCATATTCAAAAAGTTAATTGTTTTAAAATAAATCTAACTGATATATAGACGATGAAACGTTTAATCGGTTTATCTTTAAGCGACGTTATAACTTGTATTTAACTTTGGTGTTAAAGGTTGGTTAATTGGTTAATTGAATAAATTGGTTATTGATTTTCCGTAAGATTAATCATTATTCATTTTTATTATTCATTGTTCATTATTCATTTTTAAAAATGCGTTATATTTTATTACTCGCCACATTTTTTACGCTTACTAATTGTAACAATACCAACAATTCAACGGATATGGTAAAGAAAACTACAAACGCTTCGCCTATTGCTTTTATCGGCACATACACTGCCGATATGGGTTTCGTAAAAGGAAAAGCTGCCGGTATTTACACTTGTCGTTTAGATACTACGACGGGTGCATTAACCATCATTGATTCTGCTGCGTCTTATAATCCGTCGTTCGTGACGATTTCTCCGGATAAAAAATTTTTATATGCTGTCGGTGAAGGCGGCGGAAAACCAACAGAACCTTTCGGTAGTGTCTCCTCCTTTTCAATCGGCGAGAACGGCAAACTCACAAAACTGAATGAAGTTTCGAGTTACGGCGTTGCGCCTTGTCATATTTCGACAGATAAAACCGGGAAATTTGTTTTTGTAGCGAATTACGTCAACGGTAGTGTGGAAAGTTATGGTGTAAAATCGGACGGCAGTTTAACAGACGCGATCCAAAAATTACAATACGCCGGGAAAGATCCTTTTGCGCATCAAATGTTCACAACTCCGGATAATCGTTTTACATTAGTAGTCAATAAAGGTTTGGATTCCGTTTTTGTTTATGAATTAAAAGGAGACGGAAAATTTATAGAAGTGCATAAAGGCGGAACAGTACACGGTGCAGGTCCGAGACACTTAACCTTTAATACTGCGCAACTGAATGATAAAGGGATGATGCCGGCGTATGTGATTAACGAAAATAATTCAACCGTTGATGCTTTTAATTTTGATACGCATTCAGGAACACTTACGCCTTTCCAAACAATAAATGCTTTACCCTCAGATTTTAAAGGAAAGAATACCGGCGCAGAAATTGAAGTGCATCCGAGCGGCAAATTTTTGTATTCATCTAATCGCGGACACAATTCAATAGCCGTTTTTCAAATTGCAGTCGACGGTAAACTCTCATTGGTTCAACACGCACCGACGCAAGGTGACATTCCGCGCAATTTTACCGTTACGCCGGACGGAAAAATGCTTTTGGTCGCTAATCAAAATTCGGATAATATCGTCGCATTTAAAATTGATGCGGGAACGGGAAAATTAACACAGTCTGCAACAAGCAAAGTTTTTACGCCGGTTTGTATAGTTTTTAAATAGACGCTTTTCAGTCGCCATTAAAACATCCGCGCCGCTTTCACTGCACGTTTCCAACCATTATATAATTTCACAACCTCAACCCGTTTCATTTGCGGTTTGAAAACTGTTTCTTGTTGCCAATTTTGATTGATATCGTCCGTATCGCGCCAAAAACCGACGGCGAGACCGGCGAGATATGCAGCACCGAGTGCTGTTGTTTCTTGAATTACCGGACGTTCTACTTTTACGCCGAGTAAATCCGCTTGAAATTGCATTAAGAAATTATTTTTTACGGCACCGCCGTCCACGCGCAAACCTTTTAGTTTGATGCCCGCATCGCGTTCCATACATGCTAAAACATCTTTTGTTTGATAGGCAATGCTTTCTAAAGTAGCGCGAATAATATGTGCTTTTCCGGAGCCGCGCGTTAATCCGAAAATAGCACCGCGCACTTTTGAATCCCAATAAGGCGTACCGAGTCCGACAAATGCGGGTACGACATACACACCGTCGTTGCTTTCCAAATTTTTGGCATAACCTTCCGTATCGGCGGCATCTTTAACAAGTTCAACAGAATCGCGGAGCCATTTTACAGCTGCACCGGCAACGAAAATAGAGCCTTCGAGTGCATAAGAAACTTTTCCGTTGATAGACCAAGCAATTGTTGTCAGTAATCCATTTTTTGA
>JAYTIA010000040.1:0-2500 GCA_043732145.1 Saprospiraceae bacterium | reverse complement strand
GCGACCAACCGTCATAAGAACCGATTGAAAGCCCGACACCGTGAATGAGAATTTCAACGTCGGTATTCTTTTGAAGCCAATGCAATTGATTGAGCGCGTCCTTTTCAATTATTATTTTGCCGGCTTTTTTTTGCGCGATCGAATCCGGTGATACTTCTATATATTGGACAAAAGGAATTATTTGATTCAAATAATCTAAATTTTTTCCTTCGTAAGTTGTACCTATCGCGTATTTCATTTGATTATTTTAAAATTCATTAGTTTATTTCTAATAAAAAAAGTCAAGAAAGGATTAATATAACTTACCTAAAAATCCTTTCTTGAATGACATTCATACATAGGATTAATGCGTCAATTCTCTTGCGATATTAACCGCAGGATTAACAGCACTGTTAATACCGATGATAGCCTGATTCGAATTAATGAGTTCGCGCGAGAATTTGGTGTAACTCATCTCAGGGTCTCCTTTAAAGGTAACCCCCCAACCATTGAGACCACAGTTTGGGCAACCGTAATGACCGATAATGCTGTCAAGTGTAGCAATTAATTGTTCGCGCGTAACATCGTGGCTGAAATTTAGTTCCAGATTTCTTTTTGCTTTAAAACTTTTTTCTGAATTCATTGGTAAAAATTATTTGCGCCTACATTATCGCTTTTCGGCTTTTGCGCCCTACTCGATTAAAGGACTTTCGGGAAATTCCTATGCTTTTCATCTAGATTTATATTTTTGAGGTGTCAGTGTATTGTATTTCATGTTTTCACGTGGTTATTTGAGGCTTTAAAAAATTACCCGATCTCCACATTTACTACTTTCTAAAAATTAAAATAAGTTTTAAATGAGAAAGACAATCGTTCATTTTTTCCTTAGATGATGCAAAAGTACGGTGGTTAAAAAAAATGCGCCTCACCAATTTTAGTGATATTGATAAAATAAATTAAAAAAAAATTATCGGCGTTACTTTGCAGACCTGAATTTTAAAGAAGCATAAACAAACAATCCAAAAAAATTTATCTTTGCATAAAATTTGGATAATCTTATGCAATTCGTAGATGTAAAAAACGATATAGCTTTTCGAAAAATTTTCGGAGACGAAAACGGTAAAAAGTTGCGTTGAAAAAAGTCATCAGAGATATTGCCATTAATGCATTGAAAAGAGTTTACCGTTTGAGATTATCTCAAAAATATCCCGATTACTAATAAGCGAAATTGAAAAATTGCCAATGCAGACGAATAAAATAAAATGTCCAACATCCTTTTAAAAAACGTAACTATTGTTGCCGCCGATTCACCACTCAACGGGCGGCAAAAAGATATTTTAATTAACGCACAAGGTATTATCGAAAATATCGGCGACGATTTGCCATTCAATTCTAAAAAAGATAAACTTTTTGATAAACCCGGCACCTGTGTAAGCATCGGTTGGATGGATATCGGCGCGCATTTCGGCGATCCTGGTTTTGAATACCGCGAAGATTTAGAAAGTTTGAACGAAGCGGCAATGGCGGGCGGCTTCACGAAAATTGCACCATTTCCGAACACGAGTCCCGTGATTCAATCGCGAGCAGATATTTATTACGTACAAAATAAAACGCGCGATTTGTTGGTGGATGTTTTGCCGATTGGCGCACTGTCTGTCGGTTGTAAAGGAAAGGATTTAGCGGAACTCGTAGATATGTACACTTCCGGTGCAGTGGCTTTCAGTGACGGAAATTATTCGGTGCAAGATGCGGGTTTAATGATGCGCGGTTTGCAATATGCAAAAATTTTTGACGGACTTATCATTAACACACCGGCAGATACCTCAATTGCGCCCGGCGGACAAATTCACGAAGGATTAATTTCTGTTCAATTAGGTTTGACAGGTATTCCGGCAATTGCAGAGACGCTGATGATTGAGCGCGATTTAACTTTATTAGCCTATGCCGATTCACGGTTACATATTTACGCACTTACCACGTCGGAAGCGGTTGATGCGATTCGATTGGCGAAAAAATCCGGTTTAAATATTTCGGCGAGTGTTACCGCTTTGCATTTAGCTTTTACGGACGATGCACTTGCCGATTTCGATACACAATATAAAGTTTTCCCGCCTTTGCGCGATGCCGGACATATTACGGCACTTAAAAAAGGTTTGATAGATGGCACGATTGATTTCATCACCTCACAACACACACCGATTGATGCCGATTGCAAACATTTAGAATTTCCGGAAGCAGAGTTCGGAATCATTAATTTAGAAACTGCCATCTCGTTGAGCTACGAACATTTGAAAGATATTTTATCCCTCGAAAAATTTATTGACCTCTGGACTATTCAACCGCGCAAAACTTTACGCACACTGATTCCTAAAATTGCTATCGGCGAAAAAGCAGATTTAACTTTGTTTAATCCGAATGTAGATTGGAAATACGAAACAAAAAACATTCGTTCAAAATCTAAAAACTCCCCGTTGATTGGAAAAAATTTACCTTTAAAAATTGAAGGTGTGATTAATAAAGG
>JAYTIA010000039.1:0-17219 GCA_043732145.1 Saprospiraceae bacterium | reverse complement strand
CGGCAATTTATTTTCTGCCTTTTTACTCAACGGTATTAGTAACACATTTCAGAAACAGTCTTGGTTTATACTTCAGCAAATTTGAATTTAATGCAAGTCTTTTTTATGTCTTACGCGCTTGGGATTTTTGGTGGAAAGGTTATGATAATATTGCTCAAATTACACCGCAACTAACGGTAGCGACAATTTTATTCATCACCTATTTGTTGCGCCGACAATTTAAAAATGCCATATCAAAAACTTGGTCTTCCGATTTTTGGGAATACAGTTTAGCCGCGCTCTGTTTTTATTTTCTATGCGCCACCACAGTGCATCCTTGGTACGCAGTTGTGCCGTTGGCGTTTGCCGGCTTCACCCGATTTCGTTTTCCGATGTTGTGGACATTCACGATCGTGTTTACCTATTCCGGTTACGCACAAGGTTCATCACGCCACACAGAAAATTATTGGTGGATTGCAGCGGAGTATTTGAGTGTGGTATGTTTCGCGTTTTGGGAGTTGAGGACAAGTAAGTATAAAGTATGATGATATTATTTCGCTATTAAAATTTTTTCAAGTAGGTTTGTTTAAAATTTATTTTAAATGACATCATCAATAATTGCATTGTCGGAAAAGAAAAAAAGTACCGGAATTGAAGCGTTTCACTTTGGAGGAATATCTTGTTTGTGAAGAACAGGGAAACATAAACTATTTTTTTACCTCTTTTTTTATAATTTATTAATTTTTATTTTTTGAGCGAACTGTTGATGATAATCAAGTTGTGTGATGAAAAATATATTCCGACTCTCATTGACGTTGTAATTCAATCTTACGACGAAAATTATTTGTACTTGTGGCATGATAACGGCGCGTGGTATAAAGAACTTAATTTTAATCCGGATGTTTTACGTAAAGAAATGTCTGATGTTGATGCACATTTTTATTTATTGTATGATGACAATCAAGTACCCGTCGGATTCCTAAAACTCAATCTTCATAAAAAATTAGAGCCGAACTCTGGAGATGAATGTTTGGAATTGGAACGTATTTATATAAAAAAAAATGCTGCGGGAAAAGGAATCGGCAAATCTGCGGTAAATTTTACTTTAAATTTAGCACGTAAGCTGAACAAAAAAATGGTTTGGTTGAAAAGCATGGATTCAAGTCCATCCATGCTTTTTTATGAAAGTACAGGATTTAAAAAAATCGGCACTACACGACTTGATTTTGAATTAATGAAAGAAGAATATAGAGGCATGGTGGTTTATGCTTTCGATTTATAGAGGTTAGTCAACGTTGATACAATATAACAAAAGTATCCGCCTTCATTCAATCGGCGTTGAAATTTTACTTGAAAATATTTATTGGAACATTGAGTTTTAGCTTTTCATTTTTCAATTACCACCATCACACTATTAAAAGCTGCATTACCCGTCAAAGTATCTATTACGCGCTCATCCGTTAAATCATTGAGACTTACACCCGCATATTTTTCGGCTACATCTAATTTTGTACCGATGCGATTGTGTCCGTAACCATGCGGAATACTGACAACCCCGCGCATAATTTGATCTGTCAACTCCGCCGGAATTTGTATTGTACCGACACGCGATGAAATTTTTACGATGTCTTTATCTGAAATATTTAATCGCATGGCATCTTCCGGATGAATCATCGCAGTGCAACGATTGTGTCCGCGCATGAGTTTGTCGTGGTTGTGCATCCAAGAATTATTATCGCGGAGATGTCGGCGACCAATCAGCGTGAATTGGGTATTAGGTATTGGATATTGGGTATTATTTTTCCCGTTGTCCGTTGTCCGTTGTCCGTTGTCTGTTATCCGTTGTTCCATATCCGATTTTACACGTTCTAAATCATCTACCAAGATTTTTGGCGCGAGTTGAATTTTTTTATCTGCATGAACTAAACGTTGCGGCAGTTGCGACATTAAATTGCCAAGATCAATACCATGCGGATTTTCTTTTAGTTTTTCGATACTCAAATCGTAAGGTCCGGCTTTTAGTGCTGCATCAATCATGGCATCCGGAGAAACAAAAACCGGCTTTGAGCTTTGAGCGATGAGCTTTGAACTGCCGACATCTGAAAGCTCATCGCTCAAAGCTAACGGCTCAAAGCTATTTAAACGATGCGCTATCTCCTGCATAATTTCCCAATCATATTTCACGTTTTCGCCTTTCTCAAAAAGTGGTTCGGAATATTTTACGGTGTTGCGAATCGCGAGTGTATTAAAAGCTACATCGAATTGCATGACTTCAACACCGGTAGCGGGCGGCAAAATAATATTGGCGTGACGTGTTGTTTCGTTAATATAAATGTCAATTGCAACCATAAAATCTAATTCGGCAAATGCTTTATCTAATTTGGTACCGTTTGGTGTTGAAAGAACAGGATTACCGCAAACGGTGAACATGGCTTTTATTTGTCCTTCGCCCGGCATTAAAATTTCTTCGGACATAACAGATACCGGCAGCTCACCCATAAATTCCGGACGTTTTTGCACGCGACTGTGCCAACGACCAAATATATTGCGCGGTTTTGCGTCGGCAAGCGGATCAAAAGCCGGCGTAGTAAACATTGCACCACCCGGTCTGTCAAAATTTCCTGTAATAATATTCAAAGCATAAACCAACCACTGACAAACACCGCCGAAACTTTGCACCGAAACGCCTATACGTCCATAGCAAACCGCCGATTTCGCATCGGCAAAATCACGCGCCAATTGTTTAATCGTATCGGCACTCAAATCGGTAATGTCGGCAACTTTTTCGGCAGGAAAATCTGCGACGGCAATTTTTAAATCATCAAGTCCCACTGTAAAATCTTTTAAATGATCTAAATCAATTTTATTTTCCGCAAACAATGTATGAATCATGGCGAGCAGCAAATAAACATCGGTACTTGGTTTTATAAAATGATGTGCCGATGCTTTTTCAGCGGTTTCACTTCTGCGCGGGTCAACAACGATGACTTTGCCGCCGCGTTCTTGAATATTGCGCAAATGATGTGCAACATCGGGAGCCGTCATCATGCTGCCATTTGATGCCAACGGATTGCCGCCGAGAATGAGCATAAAATCGGTGCGCGTAATATCCGGCACCGGATACAGATTCGGATGACCGAGCATTATCCACGATGCAAAATGGTGGGGCAATTGATCGGCAGAAGTTGCGGAAAAAATGTTTTTTGATTTCAAGGATTTAGCAAGCGTTGTCGAATTTAGGATCGTACCCGTATTGTGTACGGAAGGATTACCGAAATAAATACCCAAAGCATCATTGCCGTATTTGATGCGTATTTCCTTTATTTTTTTCTCTATTTCATCAAAAGCTGCTTCCCAAGAAATCTTTTCCCAGCCGGAATTGGTGCGTTTCATCGGGTGTGTCAATCTGTTCGGGTCTTCATAAACATATTTTAAACCCATCGCTTTCGGACAAATATGTCCTTTGCTGAACGGATCGTCTTTATCGCCTTTGATAGAAATAATTTTATTACCTTCGGCTTCGATAACGATACCGCAAATAGCTTCGCACAAATTACAGGCTCGGTGATGGAACATTTTTTTAGTTGTTAGTTGCCGGTTATTGATTATTGGCTGCACGATGAAAAAAAATTTCTTAATTTAAATTATGATGTGACAAATCTACAAAAATTAATTTCAAATGATGAATGACAAACCGGAAATCAACGAAAAATTTGAACAAGCCATCGAAAGTTTTTCGGAAGACATAAAAGAACTTGCAAGGCAAACGCGACAACTCATTCATAAAACTTTGCCCGAAGTAGTTGAAGTGGTTTGGGTGCAACAAAAAAATACGGGCTTCGGTACCGGTGCAAAGAAAAAAACAGAACATTTTTGTTGGCTCATGCCGGCAACAAATCACGTCACGCTTGGTTTTAATTACGGTGCAGAGTTGCCCGATCCGAAAAATATATTGGAAGGTGCCGGCAAATTGTTTCGGCACTTTAAAGTACAATCAGTTTCGGATTTATCTAACCAAGATTTAATAGATATTTTAAAATTTTCTACAACATACAAAGTTCCAAAAATAAATTCATCCGGCGACAATACTTGACGGGTGAAAAATAATTTGTAAATTTGTTTCGAGAAAAAAACTTAACGCATTGAAAAAGCAACTCAAAAAAACGAAAATAGGATAAAATTTTCATTTTAGTATGTACGCAATAACGACAGATGAAGCGTTACGTATCGTTAAAGAACACGAAAACTGTACACTACCGAAAGAAGAATGGACGCATGAAGCGCATTTAATCGTAGGTTTGTATGTAGTGTTGCATCACGGCAGAAATGCTTTTCAAGAAATGAAACGCCGCGTTTGGCGATATAACGAAGCAAAAGGCAAAGGCAATAACGGCACCGGATTTCATACAACGCTCACCCTTTTTTGGTTATGGGCGATTCACAGATTTTGTTTAGAAAAAAATATCACGGGATTTAACGAACAGGCACTCGATGAATTATTATTTGATGAAAATTTAGCGAACAGAAAACTTATTGAACAATACTACGATGAAGTATTGCTCTATATTTCGCGCAATGAATATATTTTATCTGATTTAAAACCAATGCCCGGTATAGATTATTTTTTATTGCCGTAAAAACTATTTACCTTCGCTTGGCGTTTTGTTATTTGTGACTCGTTTTCAGTTATCCGTTAAATCGGATTTAAAAAAACCAACAGATAACGAATAACTGATAACAAATAACAATAACGAAAATGAAACGTCGCACTTTTCTGAAATCCGTTCCTGCAACGCTACCCATTATGGGTATCGCCGGAACAGTTTTAGCTCACAATAATCCTTTTTCACCGACTCAAAACCTTAACAAAACTATGGCATTTGAATTACCGGCATTACCGTATGCCACCTCCGCGCTCGAACCGCATATTGATACCCTCACGATGGGTATCCACCACGATAAACATCATGCCGCTTACGTCACTAACTTGAACAATGCCGTTGCTGCCGATTCGAATGCGCAAGGTAAAACTATTGAAGAGTTAGTAGCAAACATTTCAAAATACGCGCCGGCAATCAGAAATAATGGTGGCGGACATTGGAATCACACTTTTTTTTGGAACATCATGTCGCCTACAGGTGGTGGTGCGCCGAATCATGAAATTGCTTTAGCAATCACCGGTGCTTTCGGTAGTTATGACGAATTTAAGAAACAATTTTCGGCTGCCGGCATGACGCGCTTCGGTTCGGGTTGGGCGTGGTTGTGCGTGGATGCGAATAAAAGTTTATTTATTTCTTCGACACCCAATCAAGATAATCCTTTGATGGATATTGCAGAGAAAAAAGGTACACCGCTTATTGGTCTCGATGTTTGGGAACACGCTTATTATTTACATTACCAAAATCGTCGCGCTGATTATGTTGCCGCGTTCTTCAATGTCATCAATTGGGATGAAGTGAACAAACGTTTAAAAGCGGTGATTGGCGGATAATTTAGATTTTAAATTTTAGATTTTTTAAAATCAATCTAAAATTATAACCGCATAAAAAATCGCGCAAAGAAAATAAATTTCTTTGCGCGATTTTTCATTTTGGGGCTGATTGTTGCAATAAAAAAATAAACAAATGGTATTTTAGGGAATTGAAAATCTTTAGAATAATCGTATCTTAGTGCCTAAATTTAGAGTCCAATGAAAGATGTAGTTTATTTAAGTGAAAGTCAAATTGTTGAAGAAATTAAAGAACCTGTAATCGCGTTACAGCGTGAGTTGATTTTTAATTCAGTGCCATTTCCGGCACCTAAAAAACCTAAATTTAAATTCATAGATTTATTCGCCGGTATCGGTGGGTTTAGAATTGCGATGCAGAATTTAGGCGGAGAATGTGTTTTTACTTCCGAAATAGATAAATATTCTCAAAAAACTTATCAAGATAATTTTGGCGATATGCCACACGGCGACATTACAAAAATTGACGAGAAGGATATTCCTGATTTTGATGTTTTATGCGCAGGTTTTCCTTGTCAAGCATTTTCAATTGCCGGCAGACGCGGCGGGTTTAATGATACCAGAGGCACTTTATTTTTTGATGTGGCGAGAATATTAAAAGAAAAACAACCCAAAGCCTTTTTTTTAGAAAATGTAAAAGGTTTGAGAAGTCATGAGAAAGGAAAAACACTCGCAACCATCTTAAATGTGCTGAGAGAAGATTTAGGTTATTTTGTACCGAATCCGGAAATAATAAATGCAAAAAACTTTGGCGTACCGCAACACAGAGAGCGCATTTTTATTGTCGGTTTTCACAAAGATACTTTAGTAAATACTTTTGAATATCCGAAACCAACAGATGAAAAAATTGTATTTGAAGATATAAGAGAAAGCGAAGTTGTGGATACGAAATATTATCTTTCAAATAAATACCTCCAAACATTAAAAAATCATAAAGCAAGACATGAAAGCAAAGGAAATGGTTTTGGTTATGCTGTTATTCCAAATGATGGAATTTCCAATACAATTGTTGTCGGAGGAATGGGTAAAGAAAGAAATTTAGTCTATGATGATCGCGTAACAGATTTTACGCCGACAACTAAAATACAAGGTGAGGTTAATCGGGAATATATCAGAAAAATGACACCTCGAGAATGGGCAAGATTACAAGGCTATCCCGATACGTTTAAAATTGAAGTAGCAGACGTTCACGCTTATAAACAATTCGGTAACTCGGTTGCTGTTCCCGCCATTCAAGCAACTGCTCAACAAATAATTGATAAGATATGTTAAGCGGGAACAAAGGTGAATGGAGCGAAATTTATGTTTTCCTCAAACTTTTAGCCGAAGGAAAACTATATGCTGCCGATGCATCTTTAAATGTAATCCCAACTATTTATTACCCTATTATTAAAATTCTAAGACAAGAGAGCGGAAATAAACGAGAATACTTGATTGACTCAACTATCAAATTAATAGATGGAAGCACAAATATTGAGTTATTAAATTTACCGATTTCACAATTTTTGACAAAATCACAAGAACTATTTAAAGAATTGAAAACGTCAGTTGGCAGTAGTTTTTCTTTTCCTGAAATCGAATCGTTTCTGAATCAAATTGGTGTAAAAACGTTAGTCGCTGTAAGTACCGATAAAAGTGATATACATATAGTGGTTCATGATTTAAATACCGGAATGAAACCTAAATTGGGGTTTAGTATAAAATCTATGATGGGTGAAAACTCAACTCTTTTTAATGCGGGAAATGCTACAAATTTTATTTATGAACTGATTGGAGAAGGCGAATTAGATATTAAAATACTAAATGAAATTGAAACTTCACCCAAAATTGCTAATCGCATAAAATCTATTAAAGAAAAAAAATTTACTCTACAATTCAGCGACATTCAATCGAAAACTCTTAAATTAAACTTGCAATTAATTGATAGTGACCTGCCAAAAATATTGGCGGAATTACTGCTTATTAAGTATTCAAACAGTGGTACAGCTTCTGTTTTTGGGACTTTACAATTCTTAATAGACTGCAATCCTTTAAACTATAATTTGAGTTTAGGGCATCCGTTTTATGAGTATAAAATTAAAAATTTCTTGACAGATGCAGCATTAGGTATGACACCTGCAAGCATTTGGAAAGGTACTTATGATGCAACCGGCGGAATTATTATAGTAAAAGATAATGGTGAATTAGTATGCTATCATATTTATAATCGCAATGAATTTCAAGAATACTTACTTAAAAATACGCGAATCGAGCAAGCCAGTACAAGCAGATACGGATTTGGAGAAATTTATGAAGAAAATGGAAGAAAATTTATGAAATTAAACTTACAAATTCGATTCAACTAAATGAATGCTAAAACAGTTATGTTTTTATTTCTAAAAACACTTTTTCCGTGTCAAAAATAAACAAACTTCTCGGTATTGGCACGCGTGTTCAATTTTTGAATACCGCGAACACCGGCGTTATCACAGAGAAACTCGGTGATGGTTTGTTAATGATTAGACTTGATGACGACAAAGAAGAAATTCCGGTGTTTGAAGAAGATGTGGAACGTTATGACAGCAATAAGCAATTAGCCTTAAGCTATGAGCCGCCTAATGCCGGAAACTCAAAGCCCAAAACTCAAAGTTCAAAGCTTAGTTTTATTTTAAAACATACCGGCATTCATTTATTATTCGAACCGATTCAAGTGGACGGTGCTTTAAGCCATTATACCGTTTTTTTTCAAAATGATACAGTAAATGATATTTCTTTCGGCGTTGATTTAGTTTTAAGCGGTAAGGTTTCGGTTAAACATGATAGCACTTTATCGGTGGCTCGTTTGGCAGAAGTTTTCTCTTTACCCGTTCATGCTTTGAACGACGCACCGGAAATTGATGTACAATTATTTTTTAACTATACAGATGGTACAGTTCAAGAGTTGAATAAAACGTTGAAACTAAAAGCTAAATCGTTTTTTAAAGCACCCCAATTTTCCGAAGCCTTAGAAAGAGATGTAATCATGTTGACGGTTTTTGAAAAATTATCTGAACAAACAAATTCTAATCAAAGCGATTTAGAAAAATATACGGCATCACTATTAAAAGAAAAACATAAACGCGAAGCCGAACAAAATAGATTAAATACTCCTGTCGAGCGCGTGAATGTGAGTGATTACGCACATTTTGTCAACGAAATAGATTTACACATCGAAATGCTGCACGATAATCCGCGCACGTTAGATAATGCCGAAATTGTCCGTATTCAAATTGCCGCCTTTGAAAACTATTTAGCAAAAGCGATACAAGTCGGTGTTCCACGTGTGTTTATTATTCACGGTCTCGGCACCGGACGTTTGAAAGAACTCATTGCGGCACGTTTGCGTCGAAATTCGAATGTGGCGTACTATAAAAATGAATACCACGCACGTTACGGTTTCGGTGCAACGGAAGTGATGTTCGGTTAATTCTCTGTAGAGGCACGTCACAATCTGTTCCTACAGAAAATTAATTAAATGCATCGTTACATTGACCTTCTTACAATAAAAAAATGCGTTCAAAATACTTTTTTATTCTTGTATCGTTTTCTATTTTTGTTTGCTTTGCTTGTCAAAATGCAAAACCGAGCGAAAATTTGCGTGGAAAAAAAATAATTTTGAAATGCGCGACTCGAAACGGTATGAAAAATTTTGAAATTTCAGATAATGCGACTGAAATGGATTTATATGATTCCGGTATCACGCAATTACCGGCAACAATCGGTCAACTCAAAAACTTAACGGCGATTAATTTGCGTGGGAATCAACTTAGAACCTTGCCGGAAACATTTACGCAACTCGAAAATTTAGAAACTTTAACGCTCTCCGGCAATCCGCTCGAAGATTTTCCGCAAGAACTGAGTCGGCTAAAAAAATTGAAAAATTTATGCTTGGAACGTGCAAAATACAGTGCCTTTGAGCAAGCAATGATTGCATCACTTTTACCGAAATGTAATATCAATTTTGAAAGTGATGAAGATGACGGCGATTAGTTGTTAGTCATTAATGGTCAATTATCACCTACAACTTACAATTTACTCACAACCAAGAACCCATGCTTAAAATCGGTTATTCACCTATTTATAAACTTGGATTACCACCCGAACATCGTTTTCCGATGATGAAGTACGAACTTATTCCGGAACAGTTGCTGTATGAAGGCACGGCAATAAACGACAATTTTTTTACCCCAACGCCACTTAACGACAGCACCATTCATCTGACGCACACCGAAGATTATTGGTTGCGTTTAAAAAATCTGCATCTCACGGACAAAGAAATACGTCGTATCGGTTTTCCAATGACTCAAAATCTTGTTGATCGTTGCATTGCTATTGGTGGTGCAACTTTATCGTGTGCGGATTTTGCGCAACAATTCGGCGTAGCTATGAATATTGCCGGCGGTACGCACCATGCTTTTTCTGATAGAGGTGAAGGTTTTTGTTTATTGAACGATGTCGCCATAGCTGCCAACGCTTTATTTTTTCAAAAACGTGTCGAACGCGTTTTGGTAATTGATTTGGATGTACATCAAGGTAACGGCACGGCGCATATTTTTCGTCACCATGAAAACGGTTGGAACGGCACACGCGGTGTATTTACTTTTTCGATGCACGGTGCCAATAATTATCCGCTACACAAAGAAACCGGCGATTTGGATATTGGTCTGTCGGATAAAACCGGTGATGCTTTTTATTTGAAAGTTCTGCAAGAAAATTTATCATTATTGATTGATACCGTCGAACCAGACATCGCATTTTTCAATTCCGGCGTAGATGTTCTGGAAACCGACAAACTAGGCAAATTGAGTTTATCAATTGACGGTTGTCGCCGGCGCGATAAATTGGTGTTTGAGTTATGTAAGAAAAATAAAATTCCGGTAGTAGTGAGTATGGGTGGCGGTTATTCGCCGCGCGTTGCGACTATTGTTGAAGCGCACGCGAATACTTTTCGGATGGCACAAGAGATATTTTTTTGAAAAGTTTATTTTTTGAATTCTTCTACATTCAAAAACTCATCACAAAACGCGTAATCATGCGGTGTATTAGATGCAATGATACACAATCTTTGAGTCGGCATAACAAATTTTTCTATCATCGTTGCGTACCAATCCACGCCTTTGACATCTAAATTCGTTGTAGGTTCGTCGAGCAATAAAATAGGTGTATCGGAAAGAATAGCGAGACCGAGACGCACGCGTTGCTTCATACCACTTGAAAAAAAACGCATTTCTTTTGTACCGGTGTGCGCTAATTCCAAAATATTTATCACCTCATTAATAACTAAATTATTAATTAAGGGCTTGAAGCGCGCATGAAACGCAATGAGTTCTGAGAGTGAATACTCTTCAATCAAATCAATATAAGGTGCAGCGTAGCTGATATTTTTATAAATGAGGTCGGTATCTGTTTTTTTTTCGTTGAAAACAAAACTTATATCGCCTTGCGTCGGCGATAAATAGCCCGACAAAATTTTCATTAGCGTAGATTTTCCCGAACCGTTTGAACCAAGAATTGCGTACCGATTGCTGCCGATAAAATGAAGGTTCATGTTTTTGAAAATCCAATCGTAACGAAAACGCTTACCGACGTTATTTAAAATTATTTCTGACTGCAAATTTTAAGGCGTTTTAAACACGATTTTTTTATAAATTGCGCTCATTTCAATAGCACAGTCCACTGATTTCAATTCAATTTTATCCGAAATATCTTTACAAATAGTATCACGCCAAAGATTGGGTGCTTCTCTGAAATGCGTTTTTATATGAGATTTTTCCGGATCAATTAAAACATATTCTGAAAAAGATTCTAAGGTTTTATATTCTTCAAATTTACCTATGCTGTCGTATTTTTTTGTACTTCTCGATAAAACTTCCACAATCAGCAAAGGATTTATCAAAAGCACTTCATTTTTATCCCAATATTTAGGCGTTTCTGCAATCACCAAAACATCAGGATAACGAGTGAAATTAAGTTCCGGTAAATAAACTAATTGTTGACTGCCAAAAATCGTATAATCTTTTACATTTGCTTGGAAAGCATTCATCAAAGCATTTCCAATATTGAAAACGATAATATTGTGTGTTCCTTTAGCCATAGGTAGTTTGTTTATAATCCCGTTATAATATTCATGAAGTTCATTAGCGCGTTCTTCCCGATGCAAATATTCGGAAAGCGTATAAAGGCGCGGTGCTTTTTCCGGTTTAAGAACAGCTAACGGATATTGGGCAACATTTGTATTATTAGCCATGGCAAATATTTTTGAAAAACTAAACCGGAAAAAACCAGTTTACAAAATTAGCACTTACGCATAAAACAAACAAATTAAGTTCAGTTTTATTTATCCGTCATAAAAAACTCCAAACGACCACCCTTCATAATGTCTGAATGTTTCAAAGTAAAAGATTTTAATGGCATACCATTCAAAAGCATTTTTTCAACGTAAATATTTTTATCGCTTTGATTGTGCACCATGATTGAAAAAACTTTACCGTTTTCCAAATTTAAAATCGCCGATTTTATGAGCGGACTGCCGATTGAATAATCTCCGGAACCCGGCGCGACGGGATAAAAACCCAAAGCACTGAATACATACCACGCGCTCATTTGTCCGCAATCGTCGTTGCCACCCAAACCGTCGGAGGTGGCGTGATACATTTTCTTTAAAATCAAACGAATTTTTTCTTGCGTCTTGTGCGGTGCGCCTGCAAAATTAAATAAATATGCCGCGTGATGCGCCGGTTCATTGCCGTGTACATAATTGCCGATGATACCGTCACGTGTAATGTCTTCGGTTTCTTCAAAAAATTTATCCGGCAAAGTCATCGTGAAAAGCGAATCTAAATGGCGCGTAAAATTTATTTTTCCGCCGGACATCGCAATCAAACTGTCCGGTTGATGCGGCACGTACAAACTATAATTCCAAGCATTGCCTTCAATATATCCGGCTTGATTGGTACTCAGCACGTCAAAATTTTTCATAAAACTACCGTCATTCAAACGCGGGCGCATAAAACCGGTTGAAGCATCAAACACGTTTTTATAATTCTCGGAACGTTTTATAAACTCGGTGTAAATATCCGGACGATTTAGTTTTTTTGCCATTTGTGCTATGCACCAATCGTCGTAAGCGTATTCGAGTGTTTTGGAAACGGAACTCGTGTTTTTATCTTCGGGGACAAACCCTTTTTCGATATAGTATTGCAAACCATCGTATTTTTTATGGCGCGCCGTTGTTACGCACGCTTCCAAAGCCGCATATTTATCGAAAGGTGCATTGCCTTTTACAACAGCATCTGCAATGACCGATACGCTGTGATAACCAATCATGCACCAATTTTCATTCGCGTAATGCGACCAAACCGGCAGCATTTTTTCAGCGCTTTGCAAATAATGGGCGAGCATAGAATTTATCATGTCGCCGTTTCTTTTCGGATTTATGATATTAAAATAAGGATGCAAAGCGCGATGTGTATCCCAAAGCGAAAAAGTAGTGTAATTAGAAAATTTATCTGCCTTATGAATGTTTTGATCTATACCGCGATATTTGCCGTCAACATCCATGTACAAAGTCGGACTCAAACAGGCATGATACATCGAAGTGTAAAAATTAATTTTGTCATCGCCGGCATCCGTTTCAATTGCGATTTTATTCAATTCATCGTTCCAAAGTTTTTGTCCCTCTACTTTTACTTTTTCAAAATCCCAATGCGGTATTTCGGTGCGCATATTCAGCAAAGCACCTTCCGTACTCACCGATGATAAAGCGACTTTCAATTTTATTTGTTCCCCGGCGCGTGTATCGAAATCGAAATAAGCGCGGATTTTTGTACCCGCCATTTCCGGAAAATTATGATTCTGATCAAATTTTCCCCAGAAGCCGTGATAAATTTCTTTTTTCGCAAAATTTTTGTAGCCATAATTTTTAAACGGTTTTGAAAACGCGATGGCAAAATAAACTGTGCGTGTACGCGCCCAACCATTCGTTTGCCTGTAACCCGTGATGAGCGAATCGTTTTCAACGCGCATGAAAGTCCAAACATTTTTGTTGTCGTAATTGTAAATGCCGGAAATTAAATCCAAAATAATATGCGCGTTGTCCGATTTCGGAAAAGCATATTGGTGCATACCCACCCGCGCACTCGTCGTCAGTTCCGCTTGAATTTGATCGTCTTCTAACTTTACTTTATAGTAATTTGGTTCAGCAACTTCCGTCGCGTGCGAAAAAACCGAACGAAATCCGCTCGCCGGCGCATCTGAAGTACCCGGATTTAATTGTAATGCACCGACGGTTGGCATAATTAAAATATCGCCGAGATCGGAATGTCCCGTACCGCTGAAATGCGTGTGACTAAATCCGACAATTGTTTTATCCGTGTATTGATAACCCGCGCAATATTTATAAATATCCGGATTGTATTTACCGTTCAAATCGTATTGCAAAGTATCGGTGTCCGGACTCAATTGCACCATACCAAACGGCACCGTCGCACCGGGAAAAGTGTGTCCCATTTTTTCCGTGCCGATGAGCGGATGCGCAAACGGAAGCAGATTTTTTTTCTGTGCGAAAGTGGATATATTTATAAAAATAAAAAGTGCGAATACGAGTTGTTTGTATTGACGCATAAGGTGGCTTTTATTTTGCAAGCACTGTAAGAAGAAAGAGTGCAAAGTTCGCGAATTTATGCGAAAGACGTAAATCAGTATTGATTTAATCGGAATTAAAGCTTGATTTTGTTTTAATTGTTTTTAAAATGCGTCCTATTATTTTTAAAAACCACTCTCAAATATTTATTCAAACAGGTGGGTGCTTTCCGGCGGAGACTAAAATTTTTCGTAGATTAACCAAACCGAGTCGGTTTAATTTTAATCGTGAAACGGTTACTCAATCCCTAAATCCGTCATGAGTTTTTCAATGGATACTTTGCGTAATTTTGCTAATTGAAATACATACTTCATGCGTTTAGCGTGAGCAATCTCCATCAAATCATTTAATTGAATTAAAGAGGTACGCTCATGCTCATTGATATTACCGGATTTAAAAACCGCTTTTAGTCTGTGATATTCACGTAAATCATGTTGTTGAATATCTAATTGAATATGATGTAAAAGTTCATTTTCCGTTACCGACTTTTTTTTATTTCCGGTCGTCGTTGAAAAACTTGTTGCTGTTAATAATTGCGAAATATAGCTTTCTAAAGGCATACCTTCTCGTGTTGCATTTTCACGCAAATGATGTTCAGTCGTAAGAGGAAGTTGAATAGTTAATGACATTGAGAAAATTTTATTACTGCAAAAATACGCTTTTTTTTATTTTCAGGGTTGTTAATTATTTTTATCATAGTCGGTTTTAGTCTTGCACCCTAAAATTTTATCGTATTTGCTTTTTAATAACATTGCAATTTGTAAATACGTAAATAAATATTGTATTTTTGTTCATCAATCAATTTAAGTTAGGAAAATACGATACAAATTAAAAATTAGCGGCAATTTAATCAAGTCTAAGCGGTGGGCGTTTTCACATTCGTTTAAATCTTGTCTTACAAACATATTTGTATAAAATTTTTTGCTTGGACATTTGATATTTTTTCGTTTTATTATTTAGATATTCTGATAATATTATCGCTAATACTCAAGATTTTACCTGAAATTAATTTATCAACTTCTTTCTCAATTATGTATTCTATTCCTTTTGTCAATCGAATACCACCATTAAGATTATGTAAAGTTGTTCTCATTAATTCAACTTTATCTATCGAATGTGCTTCTTCTACTATATTTTTTAACGCAAATTGTATTTCTTCGGGGGCTACCCATTCTATAGGGCGTAATTTTTCTGGCAAATCACTTCTGTCTCTAGCTTTTTCAATTTGTTGATCAAAACACCACAATACCTTGTTGCGTCTAAACCATTCTTTTTTTCTTTCCCCTGAATTGAACACTTGATGAAATTTTGTCTCTATACGCGTTCCTATTCGAGATATGCCAAGTGCCTGTGTAATTACAGTTTTTACATAATCTTCATGGAGAGGAGATTCAATTTTTAGATAGCGAGATACGATATTTACAAGCGTAATATTATCAACAAGATGTAACTCAAAATTAATACTCGTTAAATCTACCTCTGCTTGTTTGTATTTTATTTTCCAAGTACAGCTATCGTCATTCTTTTTTTCTAATACAGGTTCCGAGACATTGATTTTATCTTTTTTAGGGACTACAATACCGGTTTTCAAGATAGCAATATGATCAAGTAATTTTTTTAATTCAAGTCTTGGTTGTCTAAACCAATCTGTACTCCAAATACGATAAATTTGCCATCCTAATCCTTCCAAAACGTCTTGTCTTAATCTATCACGTTCTCTTGCAGAACGTGAACTGTGATAAGTTGCACCATCACACTCAATTCCAAGTAAGTAACGCCCTTTTTGTTGAGGATGGGGTATTGCCAAATCTATAAAATAACCTACTAAACCAATTTGAGTGTGTACCTCGAAACCCTCTCGTTCTAAAGCAAATTTTACGGCATCTTCAAAAGGTGAATCCGTAGGCTTATTCACGGAAATTGACAAGTTAAAATTTCTATTCTGAGCGTAATCTAAAAATGCTTTAAAAATTTTTAATCCCATTGCATCTGTTTCTGAAATCGGTAAGTCTCCGGCGGTAAAATTTGAAAAAAGGACGCATCTTAATCTTGCACGTGTAAATAATACGTTCAACCTTCGTTCTCCTCCTGTTTTATTTATTGGTCCAAAATTTTTACTTAATTTTCTTTCTGCTGTGTGACCATAACAAATGCTTACAAAAATGACATCTCTTTCGTCGCCTTGTACATTTTCAAGATTTTTGACAAAAAATGGTTCCCGAGCTTTTTCGGCAGTACTCATGTAAATATCAAACTGAATATCTTCTTTACGTACTTTCATCAACAGATTTTCAATACAGTCTTTTTGTTTTATACTAAAAGCTACGATGCCAATTGAACAACTATCCGGATTAGGAAATGCTTTTGAATGTTTTTTTAAAGCATCAAGTATATACTCTGCTTCTTTTTCATTTTTTTGTGCAGAATAAATAGTATCGGGTAAATACCTAAATTGCAATCCTAAATTTTCATTTTGAGGAAAAGCACTTGGCAAGTTAATGAGTTTGTCGTCGTAAAAATATTTATTAGAAACGGCTATTAAAGATTCGTGTTTACTACGATAGTGCCATTGCAACATAGTTTGTCTTGCGTTTTTTGTAACAAACAAGTCTAAAATGCTTTCCATATCTGAAACAACAGAAGATTCATTTTCTTCATCTACTTCTTCCAAATCAACAACTTGATTAAAAAAATCACTCGGTGGTAATTGCTTATCGTCTCCTACTACCACTGCATTTTCTGCTCTTAATAAAGCACCGAAAGCCTCTACCGGTTTTACTTGGCTGGCTTCGTCAAAAATTACATAATCAAACTTTATTTTATCGGGTTTTAGAAATTGAGCAACCGATAATGGACTCATCATGAATACAGGCTTAATCTGTAATATCATTTCACCGGCTTGTTCTAAGAGTTTCCTTAATGGTAAATGTCTGCGTTGTTTATTTATTTCATTCCGTAATATACTCATCTGATTTCCGATTGCGTCAATACCCGGTATGCGCCATAAGTGTGCATATTTAATTTTTTGACGATTATATTTTTCTATGAGATATTTATCGGCTTCTTTGAACGTAG
>JAYTIA010000038.1:0-2522 GCA_043732145.1 Saprospiraceae bacterium | reverse complement strand
GATTCGCTACGACTTCCAATACTTTATCCGGTTTCGATTACGATGCCGCTGAAACTAAACGTCTTTTAATACCGGAAGGTATTGATGGCGGCGCATTTCGGAATACAACTTCCGGTGAGGTGCGTTATGTTTTATGGGCAAAAACAAGTTTAGACCAATCTGAAAAAGCAGACGCAATGTATAACTTTCCGGACGCATTTGGTTTCACATTCATCAAACGCCGTGAATGGGATTTTTCAAAAACACAAAAAGAAACTCGGGTCTCGTCGCGCAATGTACAATTGACAGGAACACCCACGTTTTTTTTAATGGGGGCGAAATAGTGGAATTATTTAGTTAGATGCAAACATACGAGACACATAAAAATCTAAAAAACACGTGTACTTTTGCAGGCTATAAATTTTCTAAGTTTTCTAAAATTTCTAAGTTTTTAAGTTTTTAAGTTTTCTATGTGGTTTATATAATGATTGGATATTTATTTTTCAGATTTCTAGTTTTTGTCTTTCGGTTCACACCTTTTGGTGCCCTGTATAAAATTTCCGATGGATTAAGTTGGTTATTTTATAAAGTCGTTCGGTATCGGCGCGATGTTATTATGATGAATCTGCGCAATTCATTTCCTGAAAAATCCAATACAGAGATTGAAGATATCTGTCGAAAATCCTACACAAACTTGTCCGACATCATGCTCGAAAGTTTTAAAGGATTTAGCATGAGTGAAAAAGAACTTAAAGAACGATTC
This sequence comes from Saprospiraceae bacterium, assembly GCA_043732145.1. GTDB lineage: Bacteria > Bacteroidota > Bacteroidia > Chitinophagales > Saprospiraceae > JAAFJT01. Next base: position 1,780 of record JAYTIA010000038.1, on the reverse strand, counting down.
AAAATTTTAAACCCTGAAATAGTAAATCAAGAAACACTTGCCGACGGATTTTCTATACAGGTGACGGCACATTACGCGAATTGGGAGTGGGGTGTTTTGGCATATTCTTTGTTTATTGATAGGCAGAATATCGGTTTTTACAAACCTTTATCAAATAAATACATTGATAGTTATTTTCGAAAACAACATTCTTCAACCAGTTTAACATTAGCGTCTATAAAAAATACGGCGCAAACTTTTAGAGATTCAATTAATTCTTATACTATACCCTCCACCTTTTTACTAGTGTGTGATCAAAGTCCGACTTCACCAAAATCGCATTGGGTAAAATTTTTAAATCAAGATACAGCGTGTTTGCATGGAGCAGATGAATATGCGCGTTTATACAATTTACCCGTATATTATATTGACATTCAACGCAGTGCGCGTGGTTTTTATATCGTTAATTTAAAACTATTAACAGCAGAACCTCGTACATTTCTTCCGGAAGGTATCACGCGATTAGTTATGAGCGAATTAGAAACCATCATTCGACGTAAACCCGAAGATTGGTTATGGTCGCACAAAAGATGGAAGATGAAAAGATAGACTTATTGACGACGGTCGTACTGACAATAGAAATAAACAAAATACTTATTATTTAATGTTAATTTTCTATTGTCAGTAACTTCATCGTTAATAAGTCCAATATCACACTGTCACAATATTTTTATATGCTTAACATATACCCAATATCAAGTATTGCAGAAAAAATAAAATTCTATTAATTTTGCGGGATATTACCGACGTTAAAGCATTTTTTATTTATTTTTATACGCTTTTTAATCAATAAATTTTATGGCAAGTCTTTTTATTTATAAATAATGTTTTAACAACTGTAAATACAATTCCCATGTCTTTTTCAACCAAATTCATCCGATCAATCGGATTTCTTAGTCTTTTCGCGCTCTTTTTTGCAGCATGTCGTCAAGATACTCCTGCTGTTATTCAATCTGTAAAAGCTGTAAAAGATTACGATGCTTCCGTCATTACGCAGTGGCAAGATGAGTTTCTGCTCGTTGAACGTTACGCATCCGGTTATCGCCCTTGTCCTGCTGCACGTATGGTGGGCTATCTCGGTTTGGCTGCTTACGAAGCAACTGTTTCAGGTACAACAGATTATCAATCCATTGCACCGCGTTATGCAGGTTTAAATATCCCGAAAGTTGAATCGGGTAAAGAATATCACTGGCCTACTGTCGTGAACAACGTTTATTCTACTTTATTCAAAAAATTCTTTGCTAATGTACGCACAAGCGACGTATTTCAAATTGTTTCTCTAGAAAGCAGTTTGAATGCACAATACGCCGGACAAACAACTGCTGATGTTTTTAATCGCTCAAAAGATTACGGCATAAAAGTAGCGCAAGCTGTTTGGGATTACTCTGCAACGGATACTTACGGTCACGATCAATATTTAAGTCCACGTCCGGCAAGTTATACACCACCAACGGGCGAAGGTAAATGGGCGCCAACACCTCCCGGTAATGAGCGCGGTATGTTTCCTTATTGGGGTAAGGTGCGTGTTTTTGCTATTCAAGATGCCGATAAAGTAGGTAAGCCACCACTAGCTTATTCTGTAGATAAAATATCTCCGTACTACGCACAAGGTTTAGAAGTTTATTCGCGTACGGTTCCGCAATCAATAGAAGATCGTTGGATTGCAGAATTTTGGAGCGATGATGTTCTGGGATTCACTTTCTCTCCGCCGAGCCGTTGGTTAGCTATTTCTACTCAAGCT
>JAYTIA010000037.1:0-2527 GCA_043732145.1 Saprospiraceae bacterium | reverse complement strand
ATGTTAAATTGTCTCAATCCTACCAACACAAATTTTGGTGATTACGTTGATGTTTCTTGTTGTGATGTTAAAGATACGGTGCGCGTCGTTTTGCGCGTGACGGATTATGTCGGCAATTATAATGATTGCATGGTGCAAGTTGTCACCGATAATAAATCAACGCCGACTTGTCTGGCACCTACTGATAAAACGCTGGCGTGCAATATGCTTGATTTGAATAACTTGAAAATTTACGGCGCACCTAATTTTTGGGATAATTGCGGCATTCGAGATACGGTTTATACTGCCAATCAAACTTTAGATAATTGCAAAACCGGAACGATTATACGCAAGTGGGTGATTACGAATGTCGGTAATAAAAAAGATTCTTGTACTCAAACCCTCACCGTAACACCGGTAAGCGATTTTACTGTAGATTTTCCGGACGATTTAATACTTGATTGTTATCCGTCACTCATCTCTGCCGATACTGCGCGTAACATGATGTTGAGCAATCCGATAACTGCTGACGGCCATATCATCAACAACGGTTGTGGTGTAATCGCCGTTGATGTGAAAGATCAAGTTTTTACGGCGGTGCCGGATGCCTGTGCAAAAATTTTGAGGAAATTTACAGTAATTGATTGGTGTAAATTTAATCCGAACAACAGTGCCGCTATTTTAAGTTCGAATTGTTACGGACAACCGATTGTCGGCGATGTACATTCAAACTCAAATTGGATAACACAAAATTTATCTGCCTGGCAAAATTTGGATAGACCGACAGGCGTTACTGACCGCGATAGATTGTTTAGAGATGCCGACGGTTTAACGGGTCCGATAAATATAAATAACCCTTCGCAACCTTATTCGTACAGCGACGGTGTAATTTGTTTTACACAAATTATAAAAATTATTGACAAAACGCCACCGGTGTTTACGAATTGCATCGCCGACACAACTATAAAAAGTTACAACGCCGATGCGTGTTATGACATAGCACGATTTACAATCAATGCCGTTGATTATTGCGGTTTAAAAACAACCGCTGCCGGTTTAAAATATACTTGGACACTTTTTGATGTTATTAATCAAACCGTTGTAAAAACCGGTTCGACGCAAATTTTTGCAGAAACTTTGAACTTCAATCAACCTTACGAAATTCGTTGGGCAGTGCAAGACCCATGTAATAACATTGCGCAATGCGTTACAAAAGTAAAAATCATCAACGCAAAAAAACCGTCATTGGTTTGTAAAGACGTTCAAGCCGAACTGATGCCGACTGCCGACGGGAAAGGCGCGGTCACGGTTTGGGCGAAAGAAATTATTAGCTCAGTAGTACATAATTGTGCAACCGCCGATCAACTATTAAATACTTTGGCAATTGAACGCGGCATTAGCGATATAAACGCCGCTTATCCTACAACGGTAAATAAAAATTTAATTTTTTCTTGTGCAGACCTTGTTAATAAAATTTCGGTACGCATTTGGATTAAGGACACAATAGGTAACGCCAATTATTGCACCGTCAATGTTACAGTTCAAGATAATTTGCAAGCCTGTCAACCGGTAATTCCGACGGCGGTATTAAGCGGCGCTATTAAAACGGAAACCAACGTCAGCATTTCAAATACAGTTATTGCAGCAAGCAACGGCACACAATCTATCGGAAAAATGACGACCGGCGATACCGGAGATTTTAGTTTTAATAGTTTGAATATCGGGCAAAAAATAAGTTTGTCGGCAGCAAAAGACGATGATTACAGCAACGGTGTTACGACTTATGATATTGCTTTATTGAGTCGGCATATTCTCGGTATTAAATCATTGAACACGCCCTACAAAATAATTGCCGCAGACGTTAATCGCGACGGCGATGTATCACCGATTGACATGCTTTTGATGCGGCGGTTGATATTGAAAATCAGTCCGGTATTTCCGAATAATACAGCGTGGCGATTCATTGATAAAAAATACATTTTCGCCGATCCGCAAAATCCGTTGAACGAAGATTTTCCGGAATTGGTGAACACCACCATTCAAAGCGGTATCAACAATGCAGATTTTATCGGTGTGAAAGTCGGCGATTTAAACGGCAATGCAGATGCTTCGAGTTTAGTGCAAGCCGGCGTGCGTACACACGTTGAAAAATTAAAACTTTTTGCTGATGAAACCGAACTTAAAGCCGGCGGAGAATATGTTTTAGATATTCGAGCGAAAGATTTTAACATCAATGGTTTTCAATTTACGTTGAACACGACGGACAATATTGAAGTGATAAGCATTTTGAAAAGTAATTTTATAGATATATCAGATGCAAATTTCGGAAAATTTGCACACGCATTAACGGTCAGTTGGAACGGTGTGCCGACAACAACTTCCGGTTCAGTTTTTAAAATAGTTGTGAAAGCACGCAAAGATATTGCACTGAGTCAGGCACTCAGCATCGGTTCAAATTTAACAACCAACGAAGCATTTGATTTTGAAGGACGCACGGGAGAGGTAAGTTTACAATTCAATGCCAATGGTACAACATTTAAACGCGAAT
>JAYTIA010000036.1:0-2529 GCA_043732145.1 Saprospiraceae bacterium | reverse complement strand
TAATTTCGCCCTCGAAGTTAAAAAAATAATTAATCTTCAATCATCGAAATTTAGAAAAGCTGACGGCTGATGGCTGACGGCTGATAGCTCATAAATTTATGCCCAATTTTTTAGACGAATTAAACGATGTACAACGTGCTGCCGTCACGCATGAGAAAGGTGCAGCGTTGGTAGTGGCTGGACCGGGATCCGGAAAAACGCGCGTTCTGACTTATCGAATCGCCAATCTAATCGAACAAGGAGTGGCACCTTGGAATATCTTGTCGCTCACTTTTACGAACAAATCGGCGAAAGAAATGAAAGAACGTATTGCGCTTGTTGTCGGCGAAGAGCGTGCTTCGCGTGTTTGGGCGGGTACTTTCCACTCGATATTTGCGCGGTTGTTGCGCTCGGAAGCGACAAAAATCGGTTATACTTCTAATTTTACAATTTACGACAGCGAAGATTCAAAAAGTTTGTTGCGCACAATTATCAAGGAATTGAATTTAGCGAAAGAAACTTATAATGAAAATGCCATCTTGACGCGCATTTCATCGGCAAAAACAAATTTGATTTCTCCTAAAGCTTATGAGCAAAATAATGAGTTGATGGTGCAAGACCAAGCAACAAAACGTCCGTTTATTCACAAAATTTATCAGGAATACATCAACCGTTGCAAACGCTCCGATGCAATGGATTTTGATGATTTACTATATCAAACTTTTATTTTACTGCATCAAAATGAAGATGTTTTAGCGAAATACCGCGCACGTTTCACGCATTTTTTGGTAGATGAGTTTCAAGATACCAATCACTTGCAGTACGCCATTCTGAAAAAATTGGCGAAATATCCGGGCAGTAACGAAAACATTGCCGTTGTCGGTGATGATGCACAATCTATCTATGCTTTTCGCGGTGCAACGATTGAAAACATTTTAAATTTTGAAAAAGATTTTTCGGCACTCAAGGTTTTTAAACTCGAACAAAATTATCGCTCGACACCGCATATCGTTGATGCAGCGAACGAAGTCATTACCAACAATCGGCGACAAATTAAAAAAACAATTTGGACGGATAAACCCGACGGACAACGCATAAAAGTTATAAAATCTGCGACCGACCATGAAGAGGCAAAGCGTGTGGCAGATTTAATTTTAGAACAAAAAAATCGCTACCATTTATTGAACAGCGATATTGCCATTTTATATCGCACCAACGCGCAATCGCGCACGTTTGAAGAAGCATTGCGCCGTCTGAATTTGCAATATCGCGTCTATGGCGGTATGTCTTTCTATCAACGCAAAGAGGTGAAAGATGTGATTGCATATTTGCGCCTCATCACTAATCCGAATGACGATGAAGCATTGCGCCGCATAATTAATTTTCCGCGTCGCAGTATTGGTGATGCAACTGTAGAAAAATTAGGTGCGTTAGCGGCAGAAAAAAATCAATCACTTTGGTCAACGCTGCCGGCGTATGAAGGCACACCCCGCGAAAAAAATGCACTCCAAAGTTTTATTGCTTTAATGACCACTGCTATGCAACGCGCTTTGAAAGCCAATGCTTATGAAATGGCGCAGTTCATTGTGAAACAATCCGGCTTGTTAGATACTTTAAAATTAGATACAACCCTCGAAGGTATCGGCAGAATGGATAACGTCAACGCTTTACTCGATGCCATCAGCGAATTTGTGAACAACGATGAAGTCATTGACGAAGCTACCGTGCCGGACAAATCGCTGCAAACTTATTTACAAAATATTGCTTTGATTGCCGATTTCAATCAGAATGACGGTGAAAATAAAAGTACGGATGTGATAACCTTGATGTCGGTACACTCTGCAAAAGGTTTGGAGTTTAAATCCGTTATTGTAGGCGGCATGGAAGAAGGTTTGTTTCCGTCGTTTATGTCGCAAGATACGCCGGAAGGTTACGATGAAGAACGCCGACTGTTTTACGTCGCGATCACACGCGCCCAACAATTTTTGGCACTCACTTATGCTACGAGTCGTTACAAATTCGGACAAATGAAGTATGCCGAGCCGAGTAGTTTTTTAAATGAAATTGATGCTAAACATTTGGAAGGCATGGGTTCACTCTCCGGTTTCAAAAAAGCGGCTCCGGTTATTGAACGCGCGCGCGTCACCGGTAATTTCAAACCATTTAGCAAACCGAATGCGCCGATGATAGATGAAAAAGATTTTAAACCAAGTGCGACAGAAAAAATAAAAGAAAAAATGAACGTCCTGCATTTGCGTTTCGGCAAAGGCGAGGTGCGCGGCATTGAAGGCGGAAAAGATAATCCGATTGCCGCTATTTATTTTGAAGATGCGAAAGAAATAAAAAAAATCGCGTTGAAGTTTGCGAAACTGCAAATTCTTGAATAGTTATCCGTTATTTGTCGTTGATGTTTTAAATCGCGATGCCATTAGCCGATAAAATCGAAAATCTTTTTTTTGAAAATCTTTTTTTTGAAAATCTTTTTTTTGAAAATCTTTTTTTTGAAAATCTTTTTTTTGAAAATCTTTTTTTTGAAAATCTTTTTTTTGA